>JBKQKS010000245.1:0-4019 GCA_052147395.1 Roseiarcus sp. | reverse complement strand
ATGGCGAGCCTTAGGCCGACCGCGCGTGCTCGAACATCCGCCGGGATGCGCCGCACGAATTGGTTCATTGAGGAGCCGAATCGCTTCACGGGCCTGACTAGCCGGAACAGCATTGTTGCGCACCCTTGTTACACAGTCGGGATAGCGCAACGATTTGAAAGGGCTCAACTTATCGATAGCTAAAGGATCAATGAGATGATGGTGCCCAGGAAAGGACTCGAACCTTCACGGCTTGCACCGCTGGTACCTGAAACCAGTGCGTCTACCATTTCCGCCACCTGGGCACGGCGCGCTTCATAAGGGCGCTCGCGCCGATCTGTCAATGCGCGCCTTCGCCCGAGGCGCCGGCGACGGGCGCCTCGCCGCACGCCTTCGTCAGGGCGCGGGCCGCAGAAGCGTGCGGGCGAGCGCGTCGCGCCAGCCGGCGAGGCGCGCCGCGCGCGTCGCTTCGCTCATGCTCGAGAGAAAAGCGCGATCGAGCCGCCAGGCGTCGGAGAAGCTCTCCGGCCCGGCGAAGACGCCGGCGCGCCATCCCGCCAGAAAGGCGGCGCCGAGCGCCGTCGTCTCCAGGTTGCGAGGCCTTTCCACCGGCGCCTCGAGCATGTCGGCGAGGAACTGCATCGTCCAGTCGCTGGCCGCCATGCCGCCGTCGACGCGCACCACGGCGCCGATCGGCGTCGCCCCGCCCGCACGATCGCAATCGGCGCGCATCGCCGCCATCAGATCGCGCGACTGGTAGCCGACGCTCTCCAGCGCCGCGCGCGCCAGCTCCTTGCGCGTCGCGCCGCGCGTCAGGCCGACGATCGCGGCGCGCGCTTCGCTGTTCCAATAGGGCGCGCCCAGTCCCGCGAAGGCCGGGACGAGATAGACCGGCTGCTCGGGATCGGACTCGGCCGCCAGCCGGCCCGCCTCGGCCGAGGAGGCGAGAACCCCCAGGCCGTCGCGCAGCCATTGCACCGTTGCGCCGGCGGCGAAGATCGATCCTTCCAGCGCGTAATGGCGCGCGCCGTCGAACTGATAGGCGATGGTGGTCAACAGGCCGCTCTGCGAGCGCACGATTCGTCGCCCGGCGTTGAGCAGGACGAAGCCGCCGGTGCCGTAGGTCGCCTTGATCATGCCGGGGCGCATGCAGGCCTGGCCGATCAGCGCCGCCTGCTGATCACCCGCCATGGCGCGGATGGCGACATGCGCGCCCGGGTGGCCGGCGGCGATGCGGCCGAACTCGCCCGCGGTGTCGCGCACCTCGGGCAGCATCGCACCGGGAATGTCGAACAGCGCCAGCAGCTCCTCGTCCCAGGCGCCCGTCTCGATGTCGAGGAGCAGGGTGCGCGAGGCGTTGGTCGCGTCGGTGGCGTGGACGGCGCCGTTCGTCAGCCGCCACAAGAGAAAGGAATCGACGGTGCCGAACGCCAGCTCGCCGCCTCTCGCCCGCGCCCGCGCGCCAGGGACGTGATCGAGAATCCAGGCGATCTTGGTGGCGGAGAAATAGGGATCGAGAACCAAGCCGGTGCGCGCGCGGATCATCGGCTCGCGCCCTTCCGCCTTCAGCCGCGCGCAATGTTCGGCGGTGCGCCGATCCTGCCAGACGATGGCGTTGTAGATCGGCTCGCCGTCGGCGCGGCTCCACACCAGGGTCGTCTCGCGCTGGTTGGTCAGGCCGAATGCGGCGAGCTTGCGGTCTTGAAGCGCGCCCGAGGCGAGGACCTCGCGCATCGTCTCGCGCGTCGTCTCCCAAAGATCGGCCGGATCGTGCTCGATCCAGCCGGGATGGGGATAGATCTGGCGAAACTCCTTCTGCGCCGAGGCGAGCGGCGCCGCGCGCTCGTCGTAGAGGATGGCGCGGGTCGAAGTCGTGCCTTGATCGACGACGAGAATGGCGGCGGTCACGGCGTTCGTCTCCGAGGAAAGGGCGCAAGCGAGCCTACAGGCTCCGTCGGCGTTGCGCCATGGAGCGCCGGCGCGGGGGCCACATCGGCCCGTCGCCGTGTCGAGTAGGCGCGGAGGATTGCTCCTCCGCGCCTCTCACAGAACCGGACGTGCGGGCCTCGCATCCGGCTCTTTGGATCGTTGTGTCAGAACGCAAAAGCGAGTTGCTCTGACTCCTTCACGGTGTTCAGTTCTTGCCATCGGGTCTTGAGCGAGGTGAGCCGACCTGCGAACCAGGACGGCGGGTAGGCTCGCGTCATTCCCGCGTGGTTCGAGCGGAACCACCTGCCTTTGGAGTTGTACGCAGCGCCGAAGGCGGCCTTGCGGCTGACGCCTTTGGACTTCAAGTGCCGAAGCAGGAAGCGGCGGCGCTTCCTCTGGTGGATGACGATCGCCCTGAGCCGACGGCGGATGTGGGCGTCGATCGCTCCCCATCCTTTGGCGGCTTCGGCCGTGCACAGGCGGAAGTGCGCCATCCATCCGCTCAGATAGCGGCTGAGCCCGTTCATACAGGCGTTGAGCGATTTCCCCCAATTTGGGGGCGTCATCGCCCGTATGGCGGCTTTCAGTCGCTTTTCCGCCTTGGCCGACGGCAGGACGACGATCTCGCGATCGTCGCCGTTTCGCCGACTGGGAAAGCGGAAGCCCAGAAAGTGCACCGCGCCGGGATCGCGCACGGCGCTCTTCTCCTCGTTGACCGCGAGCCGCATGCGCCGCTCGAGGAAATCGCGGATCGAAGCCATGACGCGCCGCCCGGCCCGCTCGCTGCGCACGAAGATGTTGCAATCGTCGGCGTAGCGGACGAACCGATGGCCCCGCCGTTCCAGTTCCCGATCCAATTCGTCGAGGACGATGTTGGACAGCAACGGCGACAGCGGCCCCCCTTGCGGCGTTCCTTCGTGGACGGCGATCGTCGCGCCGTCCGGCATCACGACGCCCGCTTTCAACATCCGGCGCACCAGGGCCAGCACCCGCCGATCGCTCACCCGTTGGGCGAGCCGATCGAGAAGACGTTGGTGGTCGACCCGATCGAAGAACTTCGACAGGTCGATGTCCACCACCGTCCGACGGCCGGCTTTCAAATGCTCCTTCGCTTCGGCGATCGCCGTGTGAGCGCCTCGGTTGCGACGGAAGCCGTGACTGCTCGGGTGGAGGGTCGGCTCGAAGATCGGCTCCAAAATCTGGAGGACCGCCTGCTGAACCATCCTATCCACCACGTTGGGAATGCCCAGCCCCCGCAGCCCGCCGCCGGGCTTGGGCAGCCAGACCCGGCGAACCTCACCGGGCCGATAGCTTTCCCGCAGCAACGCCTGTCGCAGGCCGGCGATGAGCGCGGCGGCGTTTCGTTCCGCCGTCTCCACCGTCTGCCCGTCTATTCCCGGCGCTCCCTTGTTGCGTACGACATTCAGCAGCGCCCGCGCCAAATTCGCCTCGGACGCCGCTTCCTCCAGCAGCCCGCTCGCAGCGGGCGCGCCGGCGATGGCTCGGGTCGCGTTCTTGGGCCGTGCCGTATGCAGCAACAAGGCGCGCCCGCCGGATACGTCCGGCAAACCCGCCTCATCGCCCCCTTGCGGGCTGTCGGCGAATGCAAAGCCCAATTGACGAGGATCCATCTTTCTCAATCCATCTCTCCCTTTGCTCCACCGGCTTTCGCCGGCTTCTCCCGGCGAACGCCATCGGCGTTCGTCCGGATCGCTCCTACGAAGAGATCCGACTTCTGCCGAGGCGTCGGCCGGTCGTCGTCGCCTCCTTCCGGCCTACCGCTCGAAAGCGGACCCCCGCAGACCTCCCAGGGTAAGAACATTGGATGTGCTGCCGCTCCCGTCCCCAATACCGCTCCGACCTCGGTTGGATTTTGGGCGTCGCGTTCCTTGGCACGCTAACCCGGTCGGCCCGGCCTGCGCAGGGCTTTACTCTCGTTCGGTGCTGCAGCTTGCCTTCCGGCTTCTTCCCCACACGGCCTCACGGCGCCAGGGCGCGGGCGTCTCACGACGGCGATCCCTGCATGCAGTTGCCTTCGGCTCGCGGTTGCTACCAACTCGCTCCGCAGAGGACTCTCACCTCCAATCCAGTGCCCATGCCTGGCACACCAA
>JBKQKS010000244.1:0-11774 GCA_052147395.1 Roseiarcus sp. | reverse complement strand
CCAGCGCCAGATATTCGGGATCGCTCATCATCTTGCTGGAGCGCTCCTCGAACGCCGCGAGGCTCGCGTGCATCGAGACCCAGGCGATGCGGAAGGGGTTGCCGCCGATCGGCATGCTGACGCCGGTCTCGACGCCATACTTGGCTTTCAGGAATTCGGCACTCTGGTGAGCAAAGCCGATCGCTTCGCCGACTTTGCCGGGCGCGATGGACGCGGTGCGAACGAATGTGATCATCGCTTTTTTCCTCCCGTGCGCGCATGTTTGCGCGCATGACATCCTGGCATGTCGCGCCTCCGTAATCGATGGCGCGAAGCGAAAAAATCACGCGCTCACGTCGGGCGCCTCGAAGCGGCGTCCGAGCCAGGCCGGGACGGGAAGCCCCTTCGACCGCAGGAACTCCGGGTTGAACAATTTGGAGGCGTAGCGCGCGCCGGAATCGCAGAGCAGCGTCACGATCGTGTGGCCGGGTCCGAGTTCGCGGGCGAGCCGGATCGCGCCGGCGACGTTGACGCCCGACGAGCCGCCGAGCAGCAGGCCCTCCTGCTCGACGAGATCGAACACGAGGCTGACCGATTCCGCGTCGGGAATCTGGAACGCCATGTCGATCGGCGCGCCCTCGAGATTGGCGGTGATGCGGCCCTGGCCGATGCCCTCGGTGATCGACGATCCCTCCGCCTTCAGCACGCCGGTCGTGTAATAAGAGTAGAGCGCCGCGCCGGGCGGATCGGCGAGCGCGATTTTTATGCGAGCGTCGCGCTCCTTCAGCGCCATGCCGGCGCCGGCGAGCGTGCCGCCGGTGCCCACCGCGCTGACGAAGCCGTCGAGCTTGCCCCCGAGTTCCTCGTAAATCTCCGGCCCCGTGGTCTCGTAATGGCCGCGGCGGTTGGCGACGTTGTCGAACTGGTTGGCCCAGATGGCGCCGTTGGGGTCGGTCTCGGCGAGCCTTTCCGCCAGCCGTCCCGAATATTTCACGTAGTTCATCGGGTTCGCATAAGGTACGGCGGGAACTTCGATCAGCTCGGCGCCCACGAGCCGCAGCATGTCCTTTTTTTCCTGCGACTGGGTGTCGGGAATGACGATGACGGCGCGATAGCCGAGCGCCGCCGCCACCATGCCGAGCCCGATGCCGGTGTTGCCGGCCGTGCCCTCGACGATGGTCCCCCCTGGGCGCAGTGCGCCGCGCGCCTCGGCGTCGCGAATGATCGCCAGCGCGGCGCGGTCCTTGACCGAGCCGCCCGGGTTCATGAATTCGGCCTTGCCGTAGATGCGGCAGCCGGTGGCCTCCGAGGCGGCGCGGAGCCCGATCAGCGGCGTATGGCCGATCGCCTCGATCACGGAAGCCTTCATGCTCATGTCCTCCCTGCGCTGCGGTCGGTCCTTCATAATGGCCGAACCGGCGATGGCGTAAGAGACAGTGTAGCGCACGTGCCGGCGCGCCGCAGGAATCGTCGGATGTTTTTCTTTGTCTCGAAGCTGCTCTGGCTTCCACTCGCGCCGGTAAATCTCTGCATCTTCGGCGCGCTCATCGGCGTCGGCCTGCAACGCTGGTTCCCGCGCGGCGGTCGGCGCGTCGTGCTGCTGTTCGTCGGCGCGCTGGCGGTGATGACCTTCTCGCCGCTCGGGCAGTTGCTGCTGCGGCCGCTGGAGATGCGTTTTCCCCCGCCGCCCGCCGCCCTGCCGGCGCCTTACGGCATCATCGTGCTCGGCGGCGCGATCGACGAAGGGCTCAGCGCCGCCCACGGTCAGGTCGATTTGCAGGAAGCGGCCTCTCGCCTCACCGAGGCGGCGTTGTTGGCCCGTCGCTACCCCGACGCGCGCATTTTCTATACCGGGGGCAGCGCCTGGCCGATGGGCGGCGAATCGGCCGAGGCGTTCTACGCCCGCGAGCTGCTCATCGGCCTCGGCGTCGCGCCCGAACGCATCGGCATCGAGACGCGCTCGCGCAACACCGACGAGAACGCGCGTTTCAGCGCCGCGATCCTGAAGCCCGAGCCGGGTCAGAGCTGGCTCATCGTGACCTCGGCCTTTCACATGCCGCGCTCGATGGGCTTGTTCCGCGAGGCCGGGTTCGACGTCACCGCCTTTCCCGTCGATTATCGCACTTATGGCGACAGCCGCGACGGCTGGCCGATCCCGTTCCGGGTGACCGAACTCAGCCTTTGCGACCTCGCCATCCACGAATGGATAGGGCTCACCGCCTATTGGCTCGACGGCAAGATCCGCCATTGGTTCCCGGCGCCCCTGTAGCCGGCCGCGTCGAGGCCGGCGTGGCCGGGGTCGTCCTTCGACGAGCTCGGGATGAGGGCGCCCGGCTACAGCTCAGTCCGAACGCGGCGCGCCGAGCCGGTAGACGCCGCGGAAATCGTGGGGGTCGGCGGGCTTGCCGTTGCGAAAGATGACGAGCCGGCCGGCGTCGGCGAGCCGCACGGCGGCGCCGCGAACCGCCTGCAGATGCGAGCGCCAGCCGAGCTCGTCCTCGCCCAGCGCCGCCGCAAAGGCTTCGGCCACGTCGGTCGGATTGATGGTGCCGCCCGGCTTCGCGTTCGCGCACATTTCGAGTATCACCGCCTCGAGCGAGGGCGTCGAATCGGGGGCGGGGGCGGCGGGTTCCATGGCCGTTCCCTGGGGCGCCCAGGGTTCGTTCGTCAAGCGGGCGAGCCTCGCGGGAATCGAAACAAGGGACGGCGCCGAGATGAAGCTGATCCTCGCCAACAAGGCCTATTCGTCATGGTCGCTGCGGCCCTGGCTGGCGCTGAAATATTTCGGCGTCGCGTTCGAGGAGGAGGTGATCCCGCTCGAGGACGCCGACGCCCGCGAGCGCATCCTGGCGTATTCCCCGGCCGGCAAATGTCCCGTGCTGATCGACGGCGCGACGACGGTCTGGGAGTCGCTGGCGATCCTCGAATATATCGCCGAGCGTCATCCCGAATTGCCGATCTGGCCGCGCGCCGCGCCCGCCCGGGCGCTGGCGCGCTCGCTCGCCGCAGAGATGCACGCCGGCTTCAGCGCGTTGCGCGAGCACTGTCCGACCCAGTTCCGGCGTGCGCAGAGACGCCTCGAGCTGACGAGTGCGGTCGAGGCCGACGTCGCGCGTATAGACGCGGCCTGGCGGGAGGCGAGGGCGGCCCATGGCGCCGGGGGGCCGTTCCTGTTGGGCGAATTCTCCGCCGCCGACGCGATGTTCGCGCCGGTAGTCAACCGCCTGCACATCTATGAAATCCCGGTCAGCGCCGAGGCCAGCGCCTATGGCGAGGCGATCCGGGCGCTGCCGGCCTGGAAGGCGTGGATCGCAGACGCAGAGGCCGAACCATGGCGGATTCCGAGATACGACCTGATCTGAAGCCGCCGCAGGCCAACGGCAGGCGCACGCGTGAACGGGTCAGGCGGATCGGCGATCGACAAGTCATCACCGCCGGCCTCGAGCCTCATGGCTGGGGCGACTTCTACCACGACGCGATGACGGTGAGCTGGCCGGTGTTCTTCGCCGTGCTCGCCGGCGCTTTCGTTCTCCTCAACGCCGCCTTTGCTTGCGTCTATCTCTGCGGCGCGACGCCGATCGCCAACGCTCGGCCGGAGAGCTTCTCCGATCTGTTCTTCTTCAGCGTCGAGACGACGTCGACGGTCGGCTACGGCGACATGCATCCGCAGACGATGTTCGGCCACGTCGTCGCCACGATCGAGAACTTCGTCGGCTTGGTCTCGTTCGCGATGATGACCGGTCTGACCTATGCCCGATTCTCCCGCCCTCGCGCGCGCCTGATTTTCGCCCGCAATCCGGTGATCTTCCTGCACGACGGCGTGCCGACGCTCGCCATACGCATCGCCAATGCGCGCAACAGCTTCATTTCCGAGGCGACGGCGAAGCTCTGGATGCTCGGTCCGATCAAAAGCCCGGAAGGGCGGGGGCGAGTTTCGTTCCAACCGATGAAATTGACAAAGAACGAAAACCCGTCGTTTGCCTTGACCTGGACTTTGTTTCACCCGATCGACGCGGAGAGTCCGCTCGCCGAAATGTCCGAAAGCGACCTCGCGGCGAGCGAGGTCAACTTCGTGCTCACGGTCTCGGGGTTCGACGAGAGCGCGGGGCAGGCGGTGCGCGCGCGCAACGTCTATGCTGCCCGTGTCGTACGCTATAATCATGAATTCATTGATATTTTCAGCGTAGACGAGCGGGGGCTGAGGCGTGTCGACTATGCCCTGCTGCACGACACGAGGGAGACGTCGACGTCGGTTTTCCCGCCATGAACTCTGCGTCAGGCGGCGCCGGCGCGGCGGTCAATCTTTGCCCGAGGTTAATGCAGCGGCGCCGAACTTACGCAGGGGAAGCAAAACCTGAATAGGAATTGCCCGTAAACAGAGCAGCCTTGGGGGTCAAGCAGTTCATGACAATACTCGAGACAGCGCCGTTGAGCGAGCGGACGATCGACCGGGCGAACGCGGAGAAGTGGCGCACAGCGTTGATCGAGCTCGGGGACCGGCGCGCCGCGGCGGCCGAGGGCGGCTCGAAGAAGGCCCGCGAGCGTCATGTCGCCCGAGGCAAGCTGCTGGCTCGCGAGCGCGTCGCGCGGCTTCTCGATCCGGGCTCGCCGTTCCTGGAAATCGGCGCGCTCGCCGCCTTCGGCATGTACGAAGGCGACGTGCACGGCGCGGGTCTCGTCGCCGGGATCGGACGCATCGTCGGCCGCGAGGCGATGATCATCGCCAACGACCCGACGATCAAGGGCGGCGCCTATTACCCGATGACGGTGAAGAAGCATCTGAGGGCGCAGGAGATCGCGTTCGAGAACGCGCTGCCCTGCGTCTATCTCGTCGATTCCGGCGGCGCCAATCTGCCGCATCAGGCGGAAGTGTTCCCCGATCGCGAACATTTCGGCCGCATCTTCTACAATCAGGCGAACATGTCGGCGGCCGGAATCGCCCAGATCGCCGTGGTGATGGGCTCCTGCACCGCGGGCGGCGCCTATGTGCCGGCGATGTCGGACGAGACGATCATCGTCGAGAAGCAGGGCACGATCTTTCTCGGCGGCCCGCCGCTGGTCAAGGCCGCGACCGGCGAGACCGTCACGGCCGAGGACCTCGGCGGCGGCGACCTGCATACCCGCGTCTCCGGCGTCGCCGACGCGCTGGCGCGCGACGACGCGCACGCGCTCGAGATCGCGCGCCGCGCCCTCGCCAATCTCAACCGACGGCCGAAAACGGCGCACGACATCGTCGCGCCGCGCGAGCCGCTCGGCGACGCCGCGGAGCTCGAGCGCCTCGTGCCAATGGACCTCAAGCAGAAATTCGAGATCCGCGAGATCCTCGCCCGGCTCATCGACGGGTCGGAGTTCGACGAGTTCAAGGCGCGCTACGGAACGACTGTGGTCACCGGCTTCGCGCGCCTCTCGGGAATGCTGATCGGCATCGTCGCCAACAATGGCGTGCTGTTCTCGGAGAGCGCGCTCAAGGGCGCGCATTTCATCGAGCTCTGCGCCGAGCGCCGCGTGCCGCTGCTGTTCGTGCAGAACATTTCCGGCTTCATGGTCGGCCAGCGCTACGAAGCGGGCGGCATCGCCAAGGACGGCGCCAAGCTCGTCACCGCCGTCGCGACGGCGCGCGTGCCCAAAATCACGCTGATCGTCGGCGGCTCGTTCGGCGCCGGCAACTACGGAATGTGCGGGCGCGCCTATCAGCCCCGTTTCCTGTTCATGTGGCCCAACGCGCGCATCAGCGTGATGGGCGGCGAGCAGGCGTCGAGCGTGCTGGCGACGATCCGCCGCGACGCGCTCGAAGCCGAAGGCGACAGTTGGTCGGCGGAAGAAGAAGAAGAATTCAAGACGCCGATCCGTGCGCGCTACGAGGCCGAAGGCTCGCCCTACTACGCCACAGCGCGTCTATGGGACGATGGCGTGATCGCGCCGAACGAAACCCGGCGGGTGCTGTCGCTGGCCTTCTCGGCCTCGCTCAACGCGCCGATCGAACCGACCAAGTTCGGCATATTCAGGATGTGACTGCACGTGGGGGAGTCTCATTGCTATGGGCCTACCGAGTTTCCAGCAACTGATGCTGCCGGCGCTGCAGTGCGCCTGCCGCCGACTCGACGAAATGAACGTGGCGAAGCTCGAGGAGGAGGTTGCTGAACTCTTGCGGCTGAGTACGACCGACCGCGAACGCGTGCTGCCGAGCGGACAGCAGACGGTGTTCGCCAATCGGCTGCATTGGGCGCGCTCGTATCTCTCCAAGGCCGCGCTCGTCGAGTCGACGCGGCGCGGCTTCTTCCGCGGCACTGAGCGCGGGCGAGACCTCATCGCCGAAGGGGTCAACGAGATCGACGTCGGCGTGCTCAACCGCTTTCCCGAATTCGTGCAGTGGCGCGATGGCTACGGCAAGGCGCAGGTCGAGCCGCGGGTCGAGGCGCCGGAAAGCCCCGAGGAGCAGATCGTCGCCAATTTTCAGCGGCTCAACGCCGATCTCGCGCGGGAGATTATCGAACGCGTGCATTCGTTCAAGCCGGCGTTCTTCGAGCGCCTCATCGTCGATCTCCTGGTCAAGATGGGCTATGGCGGCGGGCGCCTGGAAATGGGCCGTACGCTCGGGCGGTCCGGCGACGGCGGCGTCGACGGCGTGATCAAGGAAGACGAACTCGGCCTCGACGTCGTCTATGTCCAGGCCAAGCGCTTCGCCGAGGAGAAGAGCGTGCCCATACGCGAGGTTCGCGATTTCGTCGGCGGCCTCGAGGGCCATCGCGCCAGCAAAGGCGTGTTCGTCACGACGAGCTACTTTCCTTCGACGGCTTATGAATTCATCGCCAGGGTGTCGAAGCGGGTGGTGCTGATCGACGGCCCCGAGCTCGCGAGTCTGATGATCCGCCACCGCGTCGGCGTCCGCGTCAAAGCGGCCTACGAGGTGAAGCGGATCGACGAGGATTATTTCGTCGAATAGCCGGCGGCAGGGAATCGACCCGCCGGCTTGGCCTCCGGGGCAAGGCCGCGGGACGGGCGGCGCGCAAAGCCGCCGGCGCGGGCTCGCTCGCTGCGCCAGCAAAGAAAAGCGTAACCTCCTGCCGATACAAACGCATTCGAGCGGGGAACGGAGACATCGACATCGTGCGAGGGATGCTGACGAGGCTCGCCCGTCCGGACGACGGGCAGGGGCGGCGCGGCGGCCGGCCCGACACGGAGCGCGCGTTCTCGATCTTCGTCGATCTGTCCTGACGGGGAGCGCCGAACATGGGCCTGCTCAGGATCCTGCTGGCGATTTCCGTATTTTGCGCGCATTCGCGAGCGCTGGGAAATCTTCGCTGGCTCGGCGGAGATTTGGCGGTCGAATGCTTCTTCGTCATTTCCGGTTTCTACATGCAGATGGTGTTGTCGACAAAGTATTCATTGCGATCGCTGGGGCAAGGCTGGGCCTATCAATTCTACAAGGCGCGCTATTTTCGCCTGGCGCCGGCCTATCTGTCGTGCGCCGCGCTGGTCGCGTGTGCGGCGGCCATTCGCCAGACGCGCGATCTCAATCACGTATGGGCCTATGTCTACGGTCTCGACGATACGTTGTCGAACATCGCCTTCAAAGTGTATTTCCTGGTGACGAATGTCACGATGCTGTTCCAGGACGTCGTCATGTTCCTGGTCAGCCATGACGGCCAGATCGCCTCGACGGCGGACCGCGCAGGCTCCGATGTCGTTTTGTGGCATGGCCTGCTGATCCCTCAAGCCTGGTCGCTGGGCATAGAGTTGAGCTTCTATATCCTGGCGCCTTTCCTGCTCAACTTGCGCTCCCGTTGGGTGGCCGCCGTCGCGATCGCCGGCGTCGCGCTGAAGGTCGCCGCGATCAGTCGCTTTCAGCTCGGGGACCCCTGGACGTTTCGGTTCTTTCCTTTCGAGCTCGCGTTTTTTCTGCTCGGCGCGCTGGCGTTCCGCTTCCGCCATGTCCTGGCGCGGCTCGCCCCCGAAGGCATGGGCCGGCCCGGCGCCTACCTTCTCGTCATCGTCTTCGCCACCGCGAGACTGCCCGACTTGGTGCCCAACATCGTCTATCCGTTGGCGCTCTCGCTGCTGATTCCCGCGCTGTTCCACGCCACGGCGAAAATCGAAGGCGACAGATTCATCGGCGACCTGTCCTATCCGTTCTACATTTTCCATTATTTCTGCTTGAACATGACCGGTTACGCGCTGGCGAACCTCGGCGGCTCGGCGCGCCCGGATCCCGTATGGCTGGCGCTGCTCGTCGCCTTCTCGGCGTCGTTCGCCTTGCTCATGCTGGAAGCGCGTTTCGTCGAGCCGTGGCGGGCGCGGTTTTCTGAGCCGCGCGTTCGACCCGACGCGCCGGCGATCCCGGACACTCGCCGGGCGGCGGGCGAGACGGCGCCGGCGGCGTGAGGGGCAGGGTCGAGCCCGACCCCGAGCCGCGTTCAAAGGCGCTTTTCGAAGAACATGTCCGGGTAGGGATCGTCGTTGAAACGCTCGATCTCGCTCCATCCCGAGCCGCGGTAGAGATGAAGCGCCTCGGGGAGCGCGCTGTTGGTGTCGAGGCGGAGGATGCGGACGCCGAGGCTGCGGGCGGCGCTTTCGATGGCGTCCATCAGTCGATGCGCGAGCCCGAGGCCGCGCGCCGACGGCGAGACCCATAGCCGCTTCACCTCGGCGATCTCGTTGGCGTTTCCTTTCAGTCCCGCGCAGCCGATCGGCAGGCCATCCGACATCGCCACCAGGAATACGCCGCGCGGGCGGATCATCGCTTCCGCCTCCGGGTCGCGCGAGCGCGACGGCTCGAAGCCGCTGGCGAAACGGCGCGCGAGCTCGGCGTAATATTCCTCGAGGCAATAGCGCGCCTCATCGCTGCGCGGGTCCATTTCCTCGAGCGCGATGCGGTCGCGGCCGAACGCGGCGGCGATCAGGTCCATGGCGGCGAGCAGCACATCGGGACGCGAATGGCGCGAGAGAATTGCCTCGGCGGCGGCGTTGGAAAGTTCCTCGTAGGCGCAAAATTCGCGTTCGCCGGCCTGCGTCAGCCGCGCGATGCGGCGGCGCGCATCGTCGGGATGGGTCGCGGTCTCGACGAGCCCTTCCTCTTCCAGTCCGCGCAGCAACCGGCTCATCAGGCCGGAATCGAGTCCGAGATCGGCCCTGAGCTCAGAAATGTCCGATCCGCCTTTGCCGATCGCGTTGAGCACGCGCGCGGATCCGAGCGGGCGGCCGCGCCCGAGAAACGACTGATCCAGCGCCCCGACCGCGGAGGTGACGGCGCGGTTGAAGCGGCGGACGCGGGCAATCGGGTCGGGCGCCATAATGTCTGACTTAAGTCAGGCAAGTGCTTCCGTCAACTGCGGGACGAAGTCGGCAGTCGGGGGAACGCCGTTCGCAGCAAAACGGCCGCTTGCACAAAGCCGCGTCCTCGTCCCTACTGCCGGCCGCCGACTGCCGAAGCCCGAGTGCAAATGTTCAACTCCCTCCTGATCGCCAACCGCGGCGAAATCGCTTGCCGCATCATCGGCGCCGCCCGACGGCTCGGCGTGCGCACGATCGCGCTCCACACGCCGGCCGACCGCGGCGCGCTGTTCACGAGGCTCGCCGACGCGAGCGTCGAGGTCGGCCCGCAGGGCTATCTCGACGCGGTGGCGATCATCGCGGCGGCCGGACGCATGGGCGCCGAGGCCGTGCACCCAGGGTACGGTTTCTTAAGCGAGAACGCGGATTTCGCCGACGCCGTGGAACGCGCCGGGCTCGCTTTCGTCGGCCCCTCGGGGGCCGCCATGCGCGCGCTGGGCCTGAAGAGCGCGGCCAAGGCGCTGATGGCCAGGGCCGGCGCGCCCATCGCGCCCGGCTATCACGGCGACAACCAGAACCCAAAATTCCTCAAGGAGAAAGCCTACGAGATCGGCTATCCCGTGCTGATCAAGGCGATCGCCGGCGGCGGCGGACGCGGCATGCGCCGGGTCGACGCCCATGTCGACTTCGAGGCGGCGCTCGAATCGGCCCAGCGCGAGGCCACGGCGGCGTTCGGCGACCCGCGCGTGCTCGTGGAAAAATACATACTCAGCCCCCGTCACATCGAAGTGCAGGTGTTCGGCGACAAGTTTGGCGACGTGGTGCATCTCCACGAGCGCGACTGCTCGCTGCAGCGCCGGCATCAGAAGGTGGTCGAGGAGACGCCGGCGCCGGGCTTGCCGGAGGAAACCCGCAACGCGATGTGCGCCGCCGCCGTGAAGGCGGCCAAAACCGTCGGCTATGCGGGGGCCGGCACGGTGGAGTTCATCGTCGATGCTTCGCGCGGCCTGGGGCCCGATTGCTTCTTTTTCCTGGAGATGAACACCAGGCTGCAGGTCGAGCATCCCGTCACCGAGGCGATCCTCGGCCTCGATCTCGTCGAATGGCAGTTGCGCGTGGCGGCCGGCGAGCGGCTGCCGCTGGCGCAGGATGAAATCCATCCGCGCGGCGCCGCGGTCGAGGCCCGGCTCTGCGCCGAAGACCCGGAAAATGGCTTCCTGCCGTCGCCGGGTCTCATCCGCGCGCTCGAGCTCCCCAAGGACATCCGCGTCGATTCCGGGGTCGAGGCCGGCGATCGGGTGACGCCGTACTACGATTCGATGATTGCCAAGCTGATCGCCCACGGCGAGACGCGCGAAGCCGCGTTCGATGCGCTCGCCCGCGCGCTGCGGGGCGTCGTCGTCATCGGCCCGAAGACCAATCTGGCATTTCTCGCGGCGCTCATCGACGCGCCGGCGGTGCGCGCCGGCCGGCAAGACACCGGTTTCATCGACGCCCATCTCGACGAGCTCGCGCGCCCGCGGCCGCCGGAGGCCGTTGCCACGCTTGCCGCCGCCGAAGCGCTGTGGCGTGAGCGCGTTCCCACGCCCGCGGCCGCTGCGCTCGACCCGTGGTCGGTCGCCGATTCGTTCGAGCTCAGCGGCTCGCGCAGGATCCCGATGGAGGTGAAGGTCGACGGCCATGTCGAGAAGCTCGTCCTCGAGACCGCGGGCGCGACGACGCGGGCGCGGTTCGCCGATGGCCGCGAAGTCGGCGAATCGCCGGTGACGCTGCTCAGGGCTCCCGAGGGCGTCTATGCGCTCAGCGCCGGCCGCCAGAGCTTTGTCACCCGCGTCGATGCGCTCGATGGTCCGCCTGCCGGGGAGGCGGAAGAATCGGGCGAGGTGCTCGCCCCCATGCCCGGCCGCCTCGTCGCGCTCGCGGTCGCCGAAGGCGACGAGGTCGAGCGGGGGACGCGGCTCGCGGTGGTGGAGGCGATGAAGATGGAGCACACGCTGACCGCGCCGCGTTCGGGCCGCATCGTCGCTCTGACCGCGGCCGTCGGCGACACCGTGGAGCAGGGCCAGCCGCTGATGGCGGTCAGCGCGTGACGCGGTTCCCGCGCCATTAACCGGCAGTTGACGCTTTCGGTCGCCCAGAGCGGATTGCGTTGCGCTGGAATCGCAATTTGTGGCCGGGGCAAATTGCCGGGCGCCATTGTAGGCGAGGTCGTCGACCTCGCTCCTTCCGCTCGGAAGAGTCGGTTGAGAATGAGGCGCTTACGCGCCGGCCGAGGTCGTCCTTCGACACGCTCAGGATGAGGGACCTCGGCTACAGTATGGCGCCGCCCGGGGATCTGCCCCGGTTATGTAACTGCCAAGCCGGGGCCGTTGGCGCCGACCGAATCGCCCCAATGCCGTCATGGCCGTGCTCGTCACGGCCATCCACGTCGATCCGCAACACGTCGCTTTCCGATTGGCGCGAGACCGAAGGTCGCGCAAACGATGAACATTCGTGCGGCCGAACCACGTGGATGGCCGTGACGA
>JBKQKS010000243.1:0-8886 GCA_052147395.1 Roseiarcus sp. | reverse complement strand
CGCGCGATCACGAGCTTCATGATCTCGTTGGCGCCGCCGTAAATCTTCTGCACGCGCGCGTCGACGAAGCGGCGGGCGATCGGATATTCCTCCATGTAGCCGTAGCCGCCGTGCAATTGCAGGCATTCGTCGACGGTCTCGACCTGCACGTCCGAGCACCAGTATTTGGCCATCGAGGCGGTGACGGCGTCGAGATCGCCCTCGATCAGCCGCCCGACGCACCAGTCGACGAACACCCGCGCGACAAACGCCTCGGTCTTGCGCTCGGCGAGCTTGAAGGCGGTGTTCTGCAACCCGATCAGCGGCTGGCCGAACACCTTGCGCTGTTTGGCGTAGTCGACGGTCAGCTCGACCGCGGCCTCGGTCGCCGCGACGGCGCCGACGGCGAGCAGCAGGCGCTCGCGCGGCAGCTGCTGCATCAGTTGCGCGAATCCCGAGCCCTCGGCGGGACCGAGCAGATTCTCCCCGGGAATCTCGCAATCGTCGAAAAACAGCTCGGAGGTGTCCGAGGCGTGGAGGCCGATCTTGTCGAGATTGCGCCCGCGCCTCAGCCCGGTATTGCCTTCGGCCTCCAGCACGATGAGCGAGAGCCCCTTGGCGCCGGGCTCATCGAGCCGCGTTCTCGCGACGACGATGATGAGGTCGGCGCATTGGCCGTTGGTGATGAAGGTTTTTGCGCCGTTGAGGACGTAAACGTCGCCGCGCCTGAGCGCGCTCGTCCGCACCGCCTGCAGGTCGGAGCCGGCGCCGGGCTCGGTCATCGCGATCGCGCCGATCCATTCGCCGCTCGCCAATTTCGGCAGCCAGCGCGTCTTCTGCGCTTCGCTGCCGTAGGCGAGCAGGTAATGGGCGACGATGCCGCTGTGCACCGAGACCGGCGTGGAGAGGTCGGGCGCGGTCTTCTCGATGTCCTCGATCACCGCCGCGTCATAAGCGAAGCTGGCGCCGAGCCCGCCGTAGGCCTCCGGAACGCTCGGCAGCAGCGCGCCCATTTCGCCGAGCGCGCGCCAGGCCGAGCGGTCGATCATCTTCTGCCGGCGCCAGCGCGCGCCATGCGGCGCCAGTTGTTTCGCGGCGAAGCGGCGGAACTGGTCGCGGAACAGGTCGAGCTCTTCCGTCATCCAGGGCGAACGATAATTCATCAACGCGCTCCTCGACGAAAGATTTCAGACGCTGTCGTCGAGCGCGACGACCGCTTCCCCGGCGAGCTTCGTTTCGCCCCTCTGGTCGCGCGCGACGAGAGTCAGGCGCGCCCGACGCTCTCCCTCGACATCCATGAATTCCGCCACCACGCCTTCGCAGGTGAGCGCGGCGCCGACCTCGGTGATTGCGACGAAGCGGGTCGAAAAAGAGCGGATGGCGCGCGGAGCGACGGCATCGGCGAGCGACTGGCCGAGATAGGCCATCGCCAGCATCCCGTGGGCGAACACGTCGGGAAACCCGGCCGAGCGCGCGAAATCGAGGTCGACATGGAGCGGGTTCAGGTCGCCGGAGGCGGCGGCATAGCGCGCGAGCGTATGGCGGCTGATCGGCGCGAAGATCTTGGCGACGATTTTGTCGCCGAGAGCGAAGGCTTTCGCCATATGGGCCTCCCCGAGCTATGTTTCGACGCTCTTTCCCCTCAAGGGGCGCGCGCCGTATCGTCAGTCGGTCCCGGCGGCCGCGGAAGGGGCGCCGAGCACTTCGGGCGAACCGAGGGCGCGCATTTCCGCCAGCGACTTGCTGTCGAGCACCTTGGAGAGTGCGTCGCGCGCTTCCTGCATCATCAGCCGCACGGCGCAGAGCTGCATGTCCTGGCAATCGTCGCAAGGGCGGTAGGCGGTGACGCTGGCGCAGGCGATCGGCGCCAGCGGCCCGTCGAGCACGCGGATGATGTGGCCGACGCGGATGTCTTCCGGGGGCTTGGCGAGCGCATACCCTCCGGTCTTGCCTTTGCGCGAGTAGACGAGGCCGGCGTTGCGCAATTCGGCGAGAATCTGATCGAGGAACTTTTTCGAGATCGTGCAGCCGCGGGCGATGTCGGGCACTTGCGCGACTTCGTTGGCCGGCACGCCGGCGAGGTAGACCATCGCCTTGAGGCCGTACTTGCCCTTGTTCGTCAGCATCGGCTAGACTGATTCGCCTCACGGTCGTTTCCTGACGCCGCTATAACAGGGATTCGCCGTCGTCGCCCATGCATGACTGAAAGCGGTCTCGAGGACTTCGTTTTTCGCCATCGCCGGCTCATCGTGCTGACCGGCGCCGGCTGCAGCGCGGGGTCCGGAATTCCCTGTTATCGCGACGTCGCGGGCCGGTGGCAGCGCCCGCAGCCGATGACCTATCAGGCCTTCATGAGCGAAGAGGCGGCGCGGCGGCGCTACTGGGCGCGCAGTCTCGTCGGCTGGACGCAATTTAGCGCCGCGCGTCCCAATGACGCGCATCGCGCCCTCGGCCGGCTCGAGGCGAGCGGGCGGTTGCAGCACCTGGTGACGCAGAACGTCGATCGCCTGCATCAGGCCGCCGGCAGCGTCGACGTCATCGACCTCCACGGCCGGCTCGACGTCGTGCGCTGCATGGGCTGCGGGCGACGCACTCGGCGCGACGAGCTGCAGGCGGAGCTCGGGCGCCGCAATCCCGGCTGGCGCGACCTGGCCGCCGGTGCGGCGCCGGACGGCGACATCGACCTCGACGGACTGGACTTTTCCGTTTTCGCCGTCCCCGCCTGCCGGATTTGCGGCGGCGTGCTGAAACCCGACGTGGTGTTTTACGGCGAGAGCGTGCCGCGCGAGCGCGTCGAGGCCGCGCGCGGAGAACTCGGGCGGGCCGATGCGATGCTCGTCGTCGGCTCGTCGCTGATGGTCTATTCCGGCTACCGTTTCGCCGAATGGGCCGCAGCCGCCGGCCTGCCGATCGCCGCCGTCAACCTCGGCCGCACCCGCGCCGACCCGCTGCTGGCGCTGAAGGTGGAAGCAGCCTGCGAAACGGCGCTGGCGTTCCTATTGTGATTCGGCGCGCCGGCTCGAGCTCCGGTCCGGCTTGATGTCGATGAGTGGCGTGCCGTCGAGACAGTCGAGTCCGCGCACGAGGAGCGCAGCGCCTTCGCGGGCGATGAGGGCGACAATCGACGTCCCGATCGGGTTCGGGCGGACCGGCGAGCGCAGCGCGAAAGTTCCGCGCAAGACGCCGCTGTGAAGCGGGCGCTGCACCATGAGGTCGCGCCGCGCTTGGTGGAGCCAGTAGAGCGCTTCCAGCCTTTCGACCTCGTCGATCCCCAGCAAGGCGTCCTGCCAGCGCGGGTGAATCTCGAGCCGGCAGATCGGTCCGTCGAGCGAGCCCTGCCGCGGGCAGTCGCTGCGCGAAGGCCAGGGCGTGCGGATGACGCCGATGAACACGAGCGACGCGTCGGCGCGCTGCGGCGCATCCGTCGCGACCTCCCCGGGCCGCAGTTCGTTCGAGTCGTTCATGCCAGCGACTTTGCCGCGGCGGCGCGCGGCAGGCAATCGCGGCGGCGGCGCCGGGCCGCGACTGCGGATCCGCGCTTTCTCGCAGGTGGGAATGGGCGTAATCGGGGTTGGTTTCCCACAGCGGCGGAAAGGCCGGCGATGAGCGACAAGACGATGCGCCGCGGCGGCAGGCCGCCGCAGAAGGCCCCCGTCGAAGCCGAGCGCCGCGAGCCGCATCGCCACGGCGGAGGAGACATCGCGCGCATATATGGCTTCCACTCGGTCGCGGCGGCGCTCGGCGCCAAGCGGCGCGGGCTGATCCGCCTCTATGCGACGAGCGCGGCGGCCGAGCGTCTCGCCGCCGACATTTCCGCGAGCGGCGTCGAACTCGCCATCGCGTCGGCCGAGGAGATCGCTCGACGCCTGCCCCGTGACGCGGTGCATCAGGGCGTGCTGCTCGAGGCGCGGCCGCTGGAGCCGATCGACATTTCCGAATTGCCGGCGAACGGCCTCGTCGTCGTGCTCGATCAGGTCACCGACCCCCACAATGTCGGGGCGATCCTGCGCACCTCGGCGGCCTTCGCCGTCGATGCGCTCATCGTCACCGAGCGCCACTCGCCGGAGTTCGGCGGCGCGCTCGCCAAGGCGGCGTCGGGCGGGCTCGAGCACGTGCCGCTCTGCGTGGTGACCAATCTCGCGCGCGCGCTAGATGAGCTCGGCGACCTCGGCTATCTCAGGATCGGCCTCGATTCCGAGGCGCCGGCGCCGCTCGGCGAGGTTCGCGTGGCTCGGCCGCTAGCGCTGGTGCTCGGCGCCGAGGACAAGGGGTTGCGCCGACTGACGCGCGAGCGTTGCGATGTGCTCGCGCGGCTCGAGCTGCCCGGCGCGATCAAGAGCCTCAACGTCTCCAACGCCGCGGCGATCGCGCTGGCGCTCGTGCACGCCGAGTTGGGGAAGGCGGCTACTCGAGATCGGGAATGAGCTTCCCGTCGCTCTTTTCACGCAACCGATCGCGTCTGGCGGGAAGGGAGCGATCTGAATTTCGGGAATGGGCGGGAAGCCGCCATTTAAATCCGAGATTTGATATGGCGTCCCCGTAACCCCCATAACCCCGGTAACCCCGGTTGAAGAGTCGTGCAGAATGAGGCGCTTACGCGCCGACCGAGGTCGATGACCTCGGGTGCAGAGTGGCACTGCCCCTGAGTCTGCCCCGGTCGCGGTGGCTGCCTCTGGCTTGACCGGTCCGGGCCGCCGGGGTCGGCGCTATCGCCCGTCAGCTTGGCAGTTAACTTCGAGCTTACGGCCGCGCGCCCGTATTTTCTAGTTTTTTCAGGCCTTGCGCAATTGGGAAATGGCGGTCGCGTCGTCGCAAAAAAAAGGTGCAAGCCCCTGCCGGAACGCGCTCCGACGCCGTGGGCGGGCTACGAAGTCTGTCGGAAAGCCGGATGCGGCAGACCCGCACGTCCGGTTCGATGAGCGGGGAAGGGAAACAGACCCATTGGCCCAGCGCCTCAACGCCACCGCGCCCTTCCTCGACTCTGCAATCCCCCGTAATCCCGGCACCCATTGATGAATTGCGTTGACCCGCAAAGGCCATTGACCGCAATTAACGAATCGCCCATAAAGCCCATCGTCGCCGTGGCGAAACTGGTAGACGCATCGGCCTTCCAAGCCGATACCACCTCGGTGTGCGGGTTCGATCCCCGTCGGCGACACCGTTGCAACTCTTCCGAGACAAAACATGAGGATCAAACGAAAGAATCAGGAAATGAAGGACCGGCTTCTAAAGGAGCGTGATCTTCTTCTCCGCGAGAGGGACGCAATCGAAAATAAGATCCTCGGGTTAGAGCGTGCGATTGCTCTGATTGCTGATGACCACGCATCTGAATCCGGGAATCATGGCGGTCGTCGCACCGCTACGAAAAGTGTGATCCTGGATTTGCTAAGGGACGTGGGTACCACCGGTCTTAATGCCATCGCAGCAGTAGACCTCGCAAACGCCCGGGGCGTCACACTGGACAAAGCTTCGGTTTCGTCTTTGCTCAGCAGGCTGAAGAAGGACGAGATCGTAACCTATGATGGTGACAAATACCGCTTGAAAGAGTTCTCTGTCGCCCAGGGTTCCCCCCCAATGCGAGAAGGTGGAGGCACCGTGATCGGGCTGCCAAGGAGAGCCTAAGGCGTTGAAAAGAAAGAAGCGCCCTTTTGGGGCGCTTCTTTTGTGAGGTTTTCCAAGCCTCACTGGAAACGGCAGACGCATCGCTTTCGCGAACCACCTCGGATTTTGTCGCCCCTTCCAAAATTCATTGGACTCCTTTTGCGAGTCTGGGGCAACCAAAAAATTCCGCATTGCGTTATCATTGTTGAAATTGATTATCCGAATTTGGTGGCACCAATTCACTGGACCGAAATTCGGCGCATCATTTTAAATGGCGACGTGCCGCATTCAGTAGTCGGTGAAGTCCGGCGACACAGCCAAACGCATGGCGAAGCTGGCGACGCGGTGAACCTGATCTCCACCGCTCATTCGCCGAGGATCCTCGCGCCGAGAGGCTTCCTGGGCGTAGCGAAGTAGGTAGTCGCCGGTGAAATGATGATGATGGCCGATCTCGGCCCGACGAACTCGGCCGAAATACTCTTCGGATTACGGGATTACAGTGACGGTACGGTTAATTTAAAGAGCGGTCTGTTTTTCGCAGTGATCGATCGAATAAAATGCAATGTCACCGGAATCGGAACCAATACGCTTAACCCTACGTATACAGACATCGAAGACCTAAACGCATCTCTTATTAGGCCGGAATCCCTTCTGCTGCGATCAATGAAGAACTTGTGACGCCCAGGAAATGTCGGCCAGTTCCTCGAGCTTCGCCGCGCCGTCGTGCCAGGACGCGACCGACAGCGCCTCAACCGCCTTCGCACAAATCGCGGAATACGACGCACCGGGCAAAAGCTCCTCGCCATCCGATTTTCGAGCGAGGCGATCAAACAAAACCGCTATAAAAAATAGCGCCGTCTTTCGATACCCCATAGGCACCGATATCGAGAACGCTTTCTTCTCGATAACGAACAATTCCGAAGATTCAACCTCGGCCAGCTCGGGGAGTCGTGTCAGCGCAGCGATGAGCGCATTCATGGCCGCCAATCGTCCCTGCTGAGAAACGTCGAAGCCCGAAATAGCGACTTGAAGGGAATATGTTCCTTCTCGAAGGCTTCAGTCGCTCCCTCTTCGCGGTCCACTATCGAAATTACCAAGACAACTTCAGCGCCTTCAGCCCTGCAAGTGTGGACAGCAACGAGCGCGGAGGCCCCGCTAGTGGTGACGTCGTCAACAATGACGACGCGTTTGCGGGAAAGCGTCTCGCCCTTCGGCAATCCCTCGATGAGTTTTCTCGCGCCGTGCTCCTTCGGCTTTTTTCGAACAAAAAATCCGTGGACAGGATGTTTGGTCTTGAAGCTAAGCTGACAAACCGCGCCGGTGATGGGAACGGCGCCCATTTCCAAACCACCGACGAATTCCGCGTCGACCGCTCTGGCCTCAAGAAGGATGCGCTTGGCCGTCAGATGCGCTCCCTCGGGATCGAGCATCGAAGGTTTCATGTCAAAATAGAATGTACTTTTCTTACCAGAGGAAAGCGTTACCTCGGCGCGGCCGAACGACTTCCGGAAGATAATTTCTTCGAGGGGGTCGCGAGTAGTACGCTTTCGATACGGTACGCCGCTCGCGTCGGCCTGAGAAAGCTGTGCCACGGCCGCCATATCATGTCCTTTGCCAAAGCGTTTTAAAGAGGGTCGTCCAATATCGCGCGCGAATCAGCTGCGCAAGTGAATCAGTCGGGCACGGGCGATTCAAGTGGCGTCCCGCGCGGCCCCCCGACATTTGTTCGATCCAAAAACATGCTTGGTCGCATGCCGTGCCCGCACGTCCGTAGCAGGAATTACCGCGCCACGCCCGTCAATTCCCACTTCGGCTCACCCCTTCGGACGGTGGCAAGCGATACGCGAAGGGTAATCTGCCATCGGGGCGGCTGGAATGGTCGTGGCCGCGATCGCTCGAAGAGGGCGCCAGGTTACGAGGTTACCGTGACGCTTTACTAAATCCCAGGTTACGAGGTTACGGCGACGTTACGGTGACGCTTTACCAAATCCCCTATTCAATAGGCCTCCTTTCTCCCGCAGGGAGAACGCGGCGCACGGCCGGATGAGGGCACGGCGCTCGAACGACCGCGGTAGGTCCCCTCATTTCCGGCCCTTCTCCCCACGGGAGAAGGGGGTCCGCAACTTCCGCTCCGGGTCGAAGGCGGGCGTTGCGGTGATGCCTATTGCACGTATCGCCGCAACGGGTGCGTTCGGAAAAGAAGCGCGGTTGCGAAAGGATTGGGCTTAGAAAATCAGAAAATATTTCCCAACGGGCAGATTTTGCGTTATGATTATGTCGATTGACCGGAACCAGGCTTCCGCGATGAGGACAAGGTCGATGGGCGGGCGACCCTTGGCCCGCGGCGAGATGCGACGCGTGGACATTGCCGGCGAAGGCGCCGAACAACCGTCGCCGACCTTTGCGGGCCCTTACGAACCGGTTCGGCCGGCGATCTCCAAGGAAAATTTCCGATTCCAAACAAAATGACCGACAAGTCCTTGAAATTCCCCAAAACGCCAAAAAAATCCAAACAAAAAATTCGGCAAAAACAATAGGAATCTTTGGAGAAACTTTGCAACTGCAAGCGTTTTTCTTGCAGCCTCTCGGGACCGCGGGGCGAGCGGCTGAGCCGCCTTCGTCCACGGGAGCCGTCCTTCGAGGGCGCTTCGCGCCACCTCAGGACGAGGTCCGTTGTGGGTCGAAACCTGCAATTGGCGGCGCCACGCCGCCATTCGGCGCCTTCGACGGTGCGGCCCCGCAAAGGCGGCTACTTGAGGTCGGGGATCGTCTTCGCGTAGCTCAAATCGTAGGTCTTGTTGAGCAGCGGATCGAGCTTGGTGCCCTCGGAGACGTCGAACACCTTGCCGCGGTTGGCGGGATTGGGGGCGTAAGGCGGGATCTTCGCGCCCGGCGCGTAGGCGGTCGGCGCATTGGCAGTCTCGTCGCCGAAGGACACGGTCTGCGGCCCGTCGTTGACGCCGGTGACCACGGCGCCGATCGCATCCAGCGGCTTCTCGGCCTTGACGAGCTCGGCCTCCTGCCTGCGACGCACGCCGGCGAGCTTTTCGAGCCTCTTTGTCAGCTGCGCCGCCTTGGGGTCGGGCTTCGTCGGCGGCGCTTCGGGCGCGAGCGCGCCGAACGCCTTGGGATCGGGCGGCGGGACCTCGGTGTGCTTGGCCGTCGCGGGGATACCGGCGGGCGCGCCGGGGGCCGCAGCGTCGGGCGCGAGCTTGTCCTTGGCGTCCTGTTCGATCTCGCGCCAGCGCGCGACGTTCTTCAGGTGCTGGTCGAGCGTCACCGCGAAAGCGTGGCCGCCCGTGCCGT
>JBKQKS010000242.1:0-5177 GCA_052147395.1 Roseiarcus sp. | reverse complement strand
CCGTCCGGAGCGGTTCCCGATCAAACCGACCCCCCGTCATTGCGAGGAGCGCAGCGACGAAGCCATCCAGGGGCCGCAGCCCGGCCGATGACGGCGGCGATTCACATGGATCGGGAACCGCTCTAGTCGGGAAACCGGAGGCGTTACACGTGGGGTCCATCATCGCGCTATGCGACGTAGGGTCGGACATGATCGAACCCGTGGCGCCCGCCGCCGGTTTAAATTATCATGCCAGTAACGGCTCGGTATCAATATGGGCGCTATGGCCATTTTCGCGATTCTCATGCCAACGCCACAGCCTTCGGTGATCGAGGGAATAAAGCGTTTATTCCCAGACGATTACTTAGCATTGAACGAGACCCAGTACCTCGTTTCGTCGGCCGGAACCGCTGAAGCGCTGACGATAAAGCTCGGGATGGGGCCGCAGCGCGACGGATCGTCGACGACGGGAAGCGCCGTAGTATTTAAAACATCGTCCTATTACGGGCGCGCGCCGACCGCCGTGTGGGACTGGATGAAAGCTAAATTGGAGGCCCCACCGAGTGGCGGCTAAAAGCCAAGATCCGCAGCCTCCGTCATCGTTGCCAAACGTCAACCCGCCGGAGGTAGCCGGGGCCGGGCAGACGCGCCTCGTCGTCGAGGCAGTGAAGGAGACTGTAGCGGAGCTGAAGGTTGACGTTAGGAACATCCGCGACCATCGCTTCACAGATATCATGTGGCACATAGGGGCGCTGGCGACCGGTGTGATTCTGTTGGGAGGAATGATGATAGCTGCATATTTCAAGCTCGAAGACAAAATCGAGGCTATGTCGAATGCCTAGAATGAGAAGTTTGAAGCGATATCAAATGCTTCGACGCGGGTTGAAACTAAGTTAGACGATTTGCTGCAACGTATTCCCCCCGTAGTAACTACGCCGAGCTCCCCGGTTCGAAAATGAGCGCACAAATTTCAGACTGAGGCGCTACCACGACTTGACCTTCGTCGCGCCTTGGCGCCATTCGCGGGGTCATGCGCGAATCCGCCGTTCCCGACCCGCTGGGCGCCGTCGCCCGCCTCGAAGCCTTGCGCCGTCAGATCGCTGAGCGCGCGATCGATTGCGGGCGCGAGCCCCAATCCGTCACGCTGGTCGCCGTGTCGAAGACTTTTGCCGCCGACGAGGTGTGGCCGACGATCGCGACCGGCGGGCAGTTCGTGTTCGGCGAGAACCGCGTGCAGGAGGCGCAGGCGAAGTGGCCCGATCTCAGGGCGCGGGCCGCCGCGCTCAGACGAGACGTCGAGTTGCATCTGATCGGGCCATTGCAGAGCAACAAGGCGCGCGAGGCGGTGGAGATTTTCGACGTCATCGAGACCGTCGACCGAGAGAAGATCGCTTCCGCGCTCGCCGCCGCGTTGGCCCGGACCGACAAACGCCCGCGCCTGCTCGTTGAAGTCAACACCGGCGCCGAGCCGCAGAAGGCGGGCGTGTCGCCAGAGGACGCCGACCGCTTCCTCACGCTGTGCCGCGAGACTCACCGGCTCGACATCGAGGGCCTGATGTGCGTCCCGCCGGCCGACGAGCTCGCCTCGCCGCATTTCGCGCTGCTGTTCGAGATCGCGCGCCGCAACGGCCTGAAGACGCTGTCGATGGGCATGAGCGCCGACTGGCCGCTCGCCGTGCAGCTCGGCGCCACCCACATCCGCGTCGGCTCGGCGATTTTTGGCCCCCGCGCCTATGGGCAGGCGGGCTGAGCTCCTCAGCGCAGGCCGATCCTGGGGGGCCCCCCGGCGGCGTGCTCGATGAGGTTGGCGAGCGACGCGGCGAGGCAATCGTAGCCGAGGTCGCTCATGTGCAGCCCGTCCTTGGAAAGCATCGGCGCGAGCTGGCCGTTGCCGCTCAGCGCCCGCATCGAGGCGTAGCGCTCAGCCACGGGCGCGCGCTCATCCGCCGCGATCTGATCGACGATCGCCGCGTAGGGAGCGAGCCGCGCCGCGGCGCGCTCGCGCAACGTGTATTGCGGATCGACGAGCACGATCGACGCGCCGGCGTCGCGCGCGTCGCGCACGCCTTTCTCGACGGTGGCGCGGAAACGCGTCTCGTCGACCCCGATCAGCCCGTCATTGGCGCCGACCTGCCAGATCACGATCCCCGGCCAATGGCCCGCGAGCGCCGCCTCGAGACGACTGAGCGTCGTCTGCGCCGCCTCTCCGCCGACGCCCGCGTTGTGCACTTCGACGCGGGTAAAACCGTCGGCCTGGAGGTCGGCGTACAGGCGGGCCGGATACGACCTGTCGTAGGCGGTGGCGCCGACGCCCTCCGTCGACGACGAGCCGATCGCGAGGATATGGAGCGCGTTCGGCGACGCGCGGGCGTCGAGCCTGAGCGCCGCCCCGCCTTCGACCCGCGGCGCTTCCCGTGGCGGGCAGTTCGGCGCCGCCGCGAACGCGCTCAATCCGCAGCCGACGATCCCGGCCACGACCGCGACGAGTCGCGGGAGACCGCGCGCAGAGGCGCGGCGAGAGCGCTGAGCGGGATGAGCGGCGTTTTGCAATCCAGGCGGCGGGCTAGAACGAAGGAAACGGCGATGGCGAACAAAGTATAGGTCATCGCCACAACCAGCACAACCCCGGATTCGTATTTCGGCGTTGCGATCGTGGTCGCCGCCTGACCGAGCGCCGTCAGGATCGAACCGACCGCGAACACCGGCAGGCTATGGCGCCCGAGCGCGCGCGCGGCCTCGGCGAACGATCCGAGCCTGGCCTCGACGCCGCCGAGCACCGTCGTCACGAGATAAGCGACAGCGAAGAAATGCGCGCAGCGCACGAGGCCGAGGTTCTGCTTGCCGAGGTCCAAATGGGCCCACGCGATCGCTCTGAGCCCGGGCGCGACGCCGAAGCCGTCGGTGGTGACCGCCGCCGCGCCGCCGACGATCGCCAGGCTCAGCATGACGCCGGCCTTCGAAGCGCGCAGCGGTCTGTCGCGCCAGCGCGCGGCTGCGAACACGCCGCAGCTGAACATGAGCTGCCACGCCAGCGGGTTGAAGAACCAATGGCCCTCGATCGGCCAGCTCGGCAGGTTGAGGTCGAACGCGCGCGCCGCGCCATAGACGCCCACGCTCGCGACGAGCGCCGCCCACGGCCGCAATAGCGTCAGCGCCACCGCAACGGGCGCCCAAATCATGAGCGCAATGTAAAGCGGCAGGATATTGAAATAGCCGATCTGATGTCCGAGCAGGGCAATGCCCGCCGCGCCCAGCCCGGGATCGTCGAGAACGAGCCAGCGGCCATGCACGGCGATCAGGTCATCGAGGCCGGTGAACCAGAAAGCGGCGCAAAAGATCGCCAACGCCGCCGCTGTGATCGCGACATGCACCCAGTAGAGCTTCAGCGCGCGTTTGACACAGGCCAGCGAGATCGCTCCGAGCCCGTGCTTCCGCGCTCTCGGCAGATAGATCACGCCGACCGAGAGGCCCGCGAGGAATACAAAGCCTTCCGCGCTGTCGGAGAAGCCGAAGTTGCGCGGGGTCGCGTATTCGAGCCCGTTGCCGGGCATGTGGTCGATGATGATCGCGATCAACACCAACCCGCGCCAGAAATCGATCGCGCCGATGCGTGACGTCTTGTTCGCCATGCCGCTCCTTGCCCGCGCGGTCCGCCGTCCGACTCAACGCCAAAGCGCTAGCAATATGCGAGCCAACACTCGTGGCGGGGCGGAACTGTGGCGTCGAAACGGCGAGAACAGCTACGTGATGTCAACGATTCGACGTCCCGGGGTTCATTCCGTCTGGTGCCCGCCGGTGAGTGGGACGAACGGAATGATCTTGCCGCCGAAAATGTCCGAACGCGTCGCCTGGAATCCGCCCTCGGCGCTCGGCGCCTTGACGACCTTGAGAATGTGCTGTGCGCCGGGCGGGCCGATCGGGATCACCATCACGCCCCACGGCTTCAATTGTTGCAGCAGCGGCGGCGGGATGTGGTCGATGCCGCAGGTGACGATGATCTTGTCGAACGGCGCCGCTTGCGGCCAACCGTAATAGCCGTCGCCGGTGCGGGTCGAGATCGCGGCATATTCGCGATAGCCCGCGCCGATCAGCCGATCGTAAACGCCGCGGGTGCGCGCTGCGAGCTCGGGGATGATCTCGATCGAATGGACCTGCGAAGTGAGATAGGTCAGCAGCGCCGACTGGTATCCCGAGCCGGTGCCGATCTCGAGCACCCGGTCGTTCGCGCCGACCGTGAGCGCGCTCGTCATGCGGCCCATGGTGCCGGGCGGCGTGATCGTGACCCCGAAGCCGATGTCGAGATAATGGCTGGCATAGGCGTTGGCGCGATCCTGCGGCAGCACGAACTCCTCGCGCGGCGTCAGCAGGAAGGCGCGCTTCTCGCGCGGCGTCCACAGATCGTTGAAGCTCAGCAGCACTTCGTAGCGGGCGAAGCGCTCGCCGAGCAGGGTTGGATCTTCGCCGCGATGCGCGACCATCCAGGGAACGAACTGGGCGCGCGAAAACGGCGGCCACAGGTCATTATTGAACGACTCTCTCGCGCGGGCCGTCGCGGCGCTCGCGGCCAGCGCCGCCGCGCCGATGAGGAAATGGCGTCGTTGCATGCGAGTTCCCTTCGCTGATTTGTCCCCTTGTACCCGAAAATCTCACTCTCGGGAGAGCTGCTCGGCCAGGAAGGCGAGCAGTTTTTCGCGCGAAGCTTCGGCGGCCGCGCGATCGTATTCGAGCCGCATGCCGAAACGCCGCGCGCCGCCGGCGAAAGCGGGATCGTCGAACAGGTGCTGCGCCCCGGGAAAGACGACGAGCGCAGCCCGTCCGCCCTGCGCCTCGGCGAGGGCTTGGCAATCGGCGGCGGGCGTGACCTCGTCCCGCTCCCCGATCAGGATCAGCGTGGGAAGGGCGAGGCGCGCCGCATCGACATTCGAGCAGGGCGGGTAGAATGCGGCGACGGCGCGAAAGGTCCCTTCGGGCGCCGCCGCGAGTCGGAGCGCCGTATCGCCGCCCTGCGAGAACCCGACCGCCGCGATGCGGGCGCGATCGACGAATTTTTGCCGCGCCAGGAAAGCATAGCCGCCGCGTGCGTCCGCGAGCGCCGGGGGAAAGTCGACCGTGCAAGTCTCGACGAGGCCGCGGCGGCCGAAATCATCGACCCACAGCGCGACATAGCCCGCGTTGGTCAGCGCCGCTTCGATCGCGTG
>JBKQKS010000241.1:0-8641 GCA_052147395.1 Roseiarcus sp. | reverse complement strand
AGTCGTCGTACACGCGGTCCGCCGGCAGGCCCAGCGCCGCGGCGGAACGCCGGGCCCTTTCCGGCGTCGATGACAACGCGCCGGCGACCAGTTCGTAGCGGTCGTCGAGTCGCGCGGCGATGCGATGCACGGCGCCGATGAAGGCGGCCTCGCCGCCGCCCACCATGCCGAGCCGAATCCTGCCGCCCCGCGCGGCGTCGTTGCGTCCCTCGATCGTCATCGAGACGTCTCCTTCGCGGTAGCCCGAGCGTCCGTCGAATCCTGGCCTCGTCGATCGCCGCGCCGGCAAAATAGTCGAACGCCTTCTCGGTCACGCGGATGATGTGATTCTTGATGAACTCCGCGCCCTCGCGCGCGCCGTCTTCGGGATGCTTCAGGCAGCATTCCCATTCCAGCACCGCCCAGGACGAGAACCCGTACTGGGCCAATTTCGAGAAGATGGCGCCGAAATCGACCCGGCCGTCGCCGAGCGAGCGGAAGCGTCCGGCGCGTTCGACCCACGGCGCATAGCCGGAGTAGACGCCTTGTTTGCCGGTCGGGTTGAACTCGGCGTCCTTGACGTGGAAGACCTTCACCCGCTCGTGATAGATGTCGAGGTAGTCGAGTTGCTGCAGCACGAAATGCGAGGGATCGTAGAGGATGTTGCCGCGCTCGTGGTTGCCTGTCGCTTCGAGGAAGCGCTCGAAAGTCGTCCCGTCGAACAGGTCTTCGCCCGGGTGGATCTCATAGGCGACGTCGCAGCCGGCATCATCGAAAGCGTCCAGGATCGGGCGCCAGCGCCGCGCGAGTTCGGCGAACGCGGTTTCGATGAGCCCCGGCGCGCGCTGCGGCCACGGATAGACGTAGGGCCATGCGAGCGCCCCGGAGAATGTCGCGTGCGCCGTCAAACCCAAGCGCTTTGAAGCCTTCGCGGCGTAGAGCATCTGCTGCACCGCCCACTTCTGCCGCTCGGCCGGCTTGCCATGCACTTCGGCAGGCGCGAACGCGTCGAACGCCTCGTCATAGGCCGGGTTCACCGCGACGAGCTGGCCTTGCAGATGCGTCGCGAGCTCGGTGATCGCGAGCCCGTGGCTCGCCGCGACCCCTTTGATTTCGTCACAATACGTTTGCGAGTCCGCGGCCTTGGCGAGGTCGATGACCCGCCCGTCCCAGGCCGGAATCTGCACGCCTTCGAAGCCCAGCGACGCCGCCCATTTGCAGATCGCGTCGAACGCATTGAACGGCGCCGCATCGCCGGCGAATTGCGCCAGGAAAATCGCCGGACCCTTTACCGTCGCAGCCATGATCCCTCCTTCGCGCGCATGGCTTGCGCGCTTCGTGTCGGATCGAAACAGGGAGCGCGTCATGCGCGCTCCCCGGAGCCTATCGCCTCAGAACGGCGACTTCGGATCGATGAATTCCTTTGCGTTCTCCTTGGTGATCAGCGGCGCGGCGATGATATAGAAATGCGCCGCCGTCAACTGTATCGCCGTCGCGATCATAGCCGGCGGATAGAGCACGTCCACGGGAACCTGCTTGTCACCAGCGGCCACCTTTTTGATGAACTCCTGCATGCCGGCGCCGCCGGAACGCCTCCCTTGCGCGCCGAGGTTGCGTTGTCGGAAGGGGTCATCCTGGGGCTGCTGAAGCAGGGCGTGCGCAAATTCTTACGCTCCTATTGCGATTCGTGTTGTCAGGACGCTCCGGCGCAATTGTAGCCGGCCGCGCCGAGGCCGGCCGCCGCCGCGCCTTACCGCCTTTCCGGGTAACCGGGGCAGATTCCCGGGCGCCATCGTGGGCGAGGTCGCTGACCTCGCTGCCTCCGCTCGGAAGACGCGTCCAGGTTGAGGCGCTTACGCGCCGACCGAGGTCCACGACCTCGGCTACAGAATGGGGCCGCCCGGGAATTTGCCCCGGTTACCTTTCGGGCGACACAACTCGCAACAACAGCGAATTCTTTGGCGCTCATTGCATTGCCGACCCGAGACGCGACAAGGCTGAGAATGCCTTTGTGTTTTTCAGGATTCATGATATAAATGGCATTCGCTGTTTGACAATCTGAGAGGAGGCGGTCGAGCACGGGCTGAGCGAAAATCCGATCCGAGCTATGCGAATTATGCACGGCACCGGTGGAATCCAAATTTTTCGCTGACAAGTCCCTGAAAAGTCCCGAAACCGCCAAAGAAAAGTTTGGAAAAGTTTGGCGAAAGCAACGGGAATATTTGGCAAAGCTTGACAAAAACAAGCGAAAATTTGCCGAAAACTTGCACTTGTTTCTGGCCGTAGCCATGCGGGCAGCGCATGACGTCGACGATCGCGACCCCGACTGAGCGCAACGCGCTCATGGCCTTTCGCGTCGACGACGAGCCCCCCTTCGCCTCGGGCGACGGCGGCTATCCTCGCCTCGAGAGAACCCGGCGCGCTGCAGGACTGTGCCGGTCGAAGGCGGCTCGACTTCGATGCCTCGGCGGAAAGCATGGCTTGCGCTTTCGGAAAGAAAGAGCCACACGAACGGACTGACGAGCCATCGAAAAGGAACCGCTCGGCATGGGCGCCGCGCAGCCAGGATGTAGCGCGCAGATGCGCGGCGGTGCGCCGTCGGCCGCGAATCCCGCAGGGCTCCCCAATCCCGAAGCCGCGTCGATCCGCGGATTTTAGATGCGCCCCGCGAGACGCGCGCGAACGGGGCCATCCTGTCGACGAGGACTCGAAAGGAGCGCAGCATGGCAACGCACAAAGTTATCATCACATGCGCCATTACCGGCGCCATACACACCCCCTCGATGTCGCCCTATCTGCCTGTGACCGCCGACGAGATCGCGTCGTCGGCGATCGAGGCGGCGGAGGCCGGCGCGGCGATCATCCATCTGCACGCGCGCGACGAAAAGACCGGCCGCCCCGACCAGACCCCCGAGGCCTTCGGCCGCTTCCTGCCGCGCATAAAACAGTCGACGAAGGCGGTGGTCAATCTGACGACCGGCGGCTCGCCGTTCATGACCGTCGAGGAGCGCCTGAAGCCGGCGGCAGTGTTCAAGCCCGAAGTCGCCTCGCTCAACATGGGCTCGATGAATTTCGCGTTTTTCCCGATGCTCAATCGGTTCAAGACCTTCAAGCACGATTGGGAGCCGCAGTATCTGGAAAACTCGCGCGATCTCATCTTCCGCAACACCTTCAAAGACATCGAGATGGTGCTGCGCACGCTCGGCGACGCCCGCACGCGTTTCGAGTTCGAATGCTACGACACCTCGCATCTTTACAATCTCGCGCATTTCCTGGAGCGCGGCCTCGTCAAGCCGCCGCTGTTCGTGCAGACGGTGTTCGGCATCCTCGGCGGCATCGGACCGCATCCCGAGGACGTGATGCACATGAAGCGCACCGCGGACCGTCTGTTCGGCAATCAATACAAATGGTCGGTGCTCGGCGCGGGGCGCAGCCAGCTCGCGATCGCGGCGCAGGCGGCGGCGATGGGCGGCAACGTGCGCGTCGGCCTCGAGGATTCGCTGTGGTCGGGCCTCGGCAAGCTCGCGACCAGCAACGCCGAGCAGGTGCGCGCGGCGCGTCAGATCATCGAAGGCCTCGGCTATGAAATCGCGACTCCCGACGAAGCGCGCGAGATCCTGGAATTGAAAGGCGGCGACCAGGTCGCATTCTGAGTCGGTTTCTGGGCGGCGCCGGGTTCGATGTCGTCCCCGCGAAAGCGGGGGCGACCAACGGCCTCTCGGCGGCGCGGCTCTACTCGTCATCCAAATCGATCGGCGCCCTGTCCACCCCGTTGCCAACCAGAATCTCGCGTTTGCCGGCGTGGTTGGGCGCGCTGATCACGCCTTCCTTCTCCATGCGCTCGATCAGCGAGGCGGCCTTGTTGTAGCCGACGGACAGGCGGCGCTGGATGTAGCTCGTCGACACGCGGCGATCGCGCAGCACGATGTTGACGGCGCGGTCGTAATAGTCGCCAGCCTCCTCGGCGTCCATCGACCCGGGCGAAGGCGCGGGATCGTCGTCGTCCTCCGCTTCCGGGTCGTCCTCCTCGGTGACCGCCGAGAGATAGTCGGGCTGCCCTTGCGTCTTCAGATGCGCGACGATCTTCTCGACTTCGTTGTCGGAGATGAACGGCCCATGGACGCGCGCGATGCGGCCGCCGCCGGCCATGTAGAGCATGTCGCCCTGGCCGAGCAGCTGTTCCGCGCCCTGCTCGCCCAGAATGGTGCGGCTGTCGATCTTGCTCGTCACCTGGAACGAGATGCGGGTCGGGAAGTTGGCCTTGATCGTGCCGGTGATGACGTCGACCGAGGGGCGCTGCGTCGCCATGATGAGATGGATGCCCGCCGCGCGGGCCATTTGCGCCAAGCGCTGGATTGCCCCCTCGATGTCCTTGCCGGCGACCATCATCAGGTCGGCCATCTCGTCGACCACGACGACGATATAGGGGAGTTCGGAGAGCTCCATCGCCTCCTGCTCGTAGACGGCTTCTCCGGTCTCCTTGTCGAAGCCGGTCTGCACGGTGCGCGTGATGGTCTCGCCCTTGGCCGCCGCCTCGGCGACGCGAGCGTTGAAACCCTCGATGTTGCGCACGCCGAGCTTCGACATCTTCTTGTAGCGGTCCTCCATCTCGCGCACGGCCCATTTGAGCGCCACCACCGCCTTCTTCGGATCGGTGACGACGGGAGTGAGCAGATGGGGAATGCCGTCGTAGACCGAGAGCTCGAGCATTTTCGGGTCGACCATGATCAGTCGGCACTTCTCGGGCTTCAAGCGATAGAGCAGGCTCACCACCATGGTGTTGATGGCCACCGACTTGCCCGAGCCGGTGGTGCCGGCGACCAGCAGATGCGGCATCTTGGCGAGATCGACGATGACGGGCTCGCCGCCGATCGTCTTGCCGAGCGCGACGGCGAGCTTGAATTTCGACGTCTCGAAATCGTGACAGGCGATGAGCTCGCGCAAAAACACCATCTCGCGGCGCTGGTTGGGCAGCTCGACGCCGATCACGTTGCGGCCCTGGACAACCGCGACTCGTGCGGAAATCGCCGACATCGAGCGCGCGATGTCGTCGGCGAGGCCGATCACGCGCGACGATTTTATGCCGGGCGCGGGTTCGAGTTCATAGAGAGTGACGACCGGCCCGGGGCGCACGTTGACGATCTCGCCCTTGACGCCGAAATCGTCGAGCACGCCCTCGAGCAGCCGCGCATTCTGCTCGAGCGCGTCTTCTGAGATTTTCGAGTTCGGCTTCTTCGGCTCGGCCAGCATCGCCAGCGGCGGAAACTCGTAGGCCTCAGGATCGCGCGGGCCGAGCTTCGATTCGGCGGCCGCGCGCTTGCCCATCTCGAGCGCGCCTCGCGGGGTGGCGACGCGCGAGTTCGCCGACACGGCGGACGCCGCCGGCGCGGCGGGCGGCGGCGCGGGATTGGTCGGCGGCGTCGATTTTGCGCGCGGCGCGTCGGTCGGCGGATCGAGATTCGGCTCGAAATCGTCGATCGGCGCGCCGAAGCTCGGGCTCCCGCGATCACGCCAGGGCGCGCGCTCCGCAGAGGCAAAGTTCTCCGGGCGCGACCGGCGTCGGAACATGCGGCGCACGGCGGCCTTCGCAGCGAGCGCGGTATGGATCAGCGCGCCGAGCGAGACCAGGCCGAAACCGGGCTCGCCGGCGTCATCGTCCTCGTCGATGTCGACCGCGCGCCGACGCCGTGGCGCCTCTTCTTCGACCTCCCGCTCTTCGGGACGGACCGAAACCGCCGCCGACATGGCGAGGATCGCCGTCGCCGCCAGCGCCGAGCCGACCAGCATCAATTCGAGCTTGGCGCCGGAGGAGAATCTGCGCGTCGCCCACAGCAGCGCGTCGCCGACCACGCCGCCGAGGCCGGTTGGCAGCGGCCAACCGCCGGGCGCCGGGGCGAGCGAGGCGGCGCCGGCGACCGAGACCAGCGCGGTGAACGCCAGCGCAAGGCGCAGACGGACGCGGTCGAGACTCTTGTGGGTGACGAGCCGCCAGCCCCAGAACGCCGGCGCGGCGAGCAGCGTCGTGCAGGCGAGCCCGAAAAACTGCATCACGATGTCGGCGGCGATGGCGCCCGGCCTGCCGAGCCAATTGTGCACGGGGGCGGACGTCGCGTGGTTGAGGCTCGGATCGCCCGCCGACCAGCTCAGCAGCGCGAGCGCGCCGGCGAAGACGCCGGCGATGAGCGCCAGCCCGAGCGCCTCCGCCGCCCTGCGTTTGGGAACCTCGCGCAAGCCGTCGGGCAGGTAATCGAAAAACGTGAAGGTCGTTGTACGCATCAACCTACGCCCGACGCCGCGCCACTCGCCGACGCGTCCGACCGACAGCTTGGGAGATGGAAGTTAAGAGCGGCCTAACGTTAACGATCGTTTTCTCGCCCCTTCGACGACGGAATTCACGACGCTTGCATCGCGACGCGGCTCGAGGCAGAATGGGCGCCGCTAGGAGTGTAGCTCAATTGGCAGAGCACCGGTCTCCAAAACCGGGGGTTGGGGGTTCGAGTCCCTCCTCTCCTGCCATCTTGGTGACCGGGACAAATTCCCGGGCGGCCTTGGGGGCGAGGTCGTTGACGTCGCTGCCCCCGCGTCGAAGACTCGTTTGAGAATGAGGCGTTTACGCGCCGACCGGTGTCGTCCCTCGACAGGCTCGGGATGAGTTGTCATGCACTTCGCGCACCTCGATGCATGAAAGGCGCCCATTTGTAGCCGCGTGCGGTGAGCGCGGCTGCCGGGTCGGCGCGCCCGGCTACAATTGGGCTCGCCTTTAGGAGAGGGCGGGAGAAGGGAACAGCGGCCTCGAAATGAACGCCACGGACCTCCGGCTCGTTGCAGGCGGAGGCGGCTCGAGCAAATCGAGTATGGCGGCGTCGACATTCAACGGGACCTCGCGCCGAAACACCGCGAGACCCACAATCCAGCGTCGACGTCGGGTTGCGGAATGAAGTTTTCGTGTCCGATCGCCCTCAGACCAGCCCGGCCTCGCTCAGGAAGCGCCGCAGGTTGGCGTATCCCATGGAGACGTACTTTTTGGGGTTGGCTTTCTCCGGGTCCTGTTCGGCTTCGATGACGATCCAGCCGGCATAGTTGGGCAGAGCTTTGAAGACGCCGACGCAGTCGATGGAGCCGTCGCCGGGGACGGTGTAGACGCCTTCGAGCACGGAATCGAGGAACGACCAGTCGTTCGCGGCGGCGCGGGTGGCGACTTCGGTGCGGACGTCCTTGACGTGGATATGGCCGATGCGGGCGGCGCAGCGCTTCGCGACCTCGACGGCGTCGCCGCCCGCCCAAGTGATGTGGCCAGTGTCGAGCAGGAGCTTCACCGCCGGGCCGACGCCGGCCATGAAGCGTTCGACCTCGGCGGGGGTCTGCACCACGGTCCCCATGTAGTGATGATAGACGAGCTGCAGGCCGAAGCCTTTGACGAACTCGGCGAAGCGGGTCATGCGCGGCAGGAACAGCGCCCATTCGGCGTCGGTCATGACGGGCCGGGTGGAGAGCGGCGCCGACTTCGTCCCATGGACGGCGCCCGTGCATTCGCAAACGATCAGCACCTCGGCGCCCGCGTCCTTGCGCAGCTCGAGATCGGCCCGAGCGGCGGCGAATTCGGCCTCGGCGTCGCGCTCGAGCAGGAAGGTCGAGTACCAGCTGGAGATGAAGACGAGCCCGAATTCGGCGAGCTTGGCCTTCAGCTCGGGGGCGGTGTTGGGGAACTTGTTGCCCTTCTCCATGCCCTCGATGCCGATCTCGCTGGCTTCGCTGAGGCACTGCTCGAGCGGAATGTCGCCGCCGATTTCGGTCATGTCGTCGTTCGACCAGCAGATCGGATTGGCGCCGATGCGGATCATGCTTCGTCTCCCGTTCGAGCCGCACGGGCGAGAACCCATCGAGGAACCGTAAAAGCCGAAGGGTGCTTCCGCCACTCGCGGGAGCGACGGCCGTGAGGGAAGGCTCGCGCCTGATAGAATGCCTTGTTTCTTCCATACATAAATCTATACAGAATTCAAGTTCTGTTTTTGTCGCGCCCGCCGATGTTCGGCGACGGCGACGGCGAGGGCGGCGGCGAGCGTCATGGTCGCGGCGAGGGTGCGGAAGCCCTCGAAGTCGCTTTCGACGACCTCGAACCAGAGCTTGGTGTTGTAGACTAGCGGACTGAACGGGCTATCGCTGATGGCGATGAGTGGCGTGTTCTGATTTTCGGCCTGGCGGGCATATTCGATCGTCGAGGGCGCATAGGGGGTGAAGCTGACGGCGAAGGCGGCGTCGCGAGGGCCGGCGAAGGAGAGGATCTCGCGATCCACGCCGTTGGGCGAGCCGACGAGAACGGTGCGCACGCCCGTGGCGCCGAAGACATAAGAGAGATAGCTCGTGACCGGATAGGCGCGGCGCTGGCCGATGAGGTAGATGGTCTCGGCGCGGGCGAGAACCTGCGAGGCCTCGTCCAGCGTCTCCAGTTCGATTCGCTCGCGCAGCCGCTCGACCGAACGCAGCGCCGCTTCGCTGAAGCCGTTGACGAGCGCCATGGCCGGCGGCATGCCGCGGGCGTGGGCGTCGACGGCCTGCAACCGGGCGTCGTAATTGCTGGGACGGTCGCGCAGGCGCTGCTGGAACACCGCCTGCAATTCGCTGAACCCGCTGTAGCCGAGCGCCTGGGCGAAGCGCACCATTG
>JBKQKS010000240.1:0-4210 GCA_052147395.1 Roseiarcus sp. | reverse complement strand
TTCGGTGAGGTCGCTCGCCATCCAGCCGAACCCGATCGGCTGGGTGACGCGAAGCTGCGCGAATTCCTGCTCGATGCCGACGGCCGAACTCTCGAAATCGATCGCCTCGCTCGTCTTCACCAGGTCGGGCCGGAACGCGAGCATCAGCGAAGTCTCGGCGTCGCCGCCGTGAATGCCGTGCGCGCGCTCCTTGGCCGAGAACGTCCCCTCGGGAAAGCCGAGCCGGTGCCAGGCGGCGTGAACGGCGAGCATCGAATACCGCACGCGCAGCTCGCGCGCGACGATGTCGATGATCGGCACATTGCCGCCGTGCGAATTGATGAACACGAGCTTGCGGCAACCCGTGCGCGCGACGCTGTCGCCGATCTCCGTCCAGGCGCGGATCAGCGTTTCGTGAGAGAACGTCAGCGTGCCGGGATATTCGATGTGCTCGTTCGACTTGCCGATCGCCTGCAGCGGCAGGAACAGCACGGGCATGTCGGCGGGGATGCGCGCAAGTGCGCGCGCGAGATAGCCTTCGTTGATGAACGTATCGACGCCGACCGGCAGATGCGGCCCATGCTGCTCGATCGCCGCCACCGGCAGCACGGCGACTACCTCGCGCATGTTCGCCGCAGCGAAGTCGCGCCAGCTCATCTCGGCCCAGAATTTTGTCGGCAACATGTTTCCAACTCCGGCAAGACTCACGATGCGCGCGCCGCGATGGCCTCGATCTCGACCTTGAACTCCGGCCGCGCAAAACCCTGCACGACCAACAGCGTCGAGGCCGGCGGCGGGCGGCCCACGAACTGGTCGCGCACTTTCATGTAACCGTCCAAATATTCGGCGGAAGAAACATAGGCGTTCAACCGCACGACGTCGGCGAGCGTCATGCCGGATTCGCCGAGGATTGCGGCCAGGGCGCGAAAACACAAATGCGCCTGCGCTTCGACGCTCTCGGGCACGGCGCCGTCGCGGCCGACGCCGAGCTGGCCGGAGCAGAACACCACGCGCGCTCCCGGAAGAATCTCCACGCCATGGGCATAGTTGGCGAAAGGCGGATGGATCGAACTCGGAGTGAGCCTGCGCATTTCCCCTCGCCCACGGTGGGAACGCCCATCGGGTTACCCCTTGCCAGGGCGCGAGGCAAGGCGAACAATGGCGCGCGCCTTGCACGGCCGCTGTTACCGTAGACCGAGCGAAGGGAGAAGCACGGATGAAACAACTGGCCGTCTGCATGGGCGCAGGGCTGTGTCTCGCGGCGTCGTCGTCCTTCGCCGCCGACAAAGTGTCGTTCGGGACCAATTGGCTCGCCGAGGCCGAGCATGGCGGCTATTATCAGGCGGTCGCCGACGGGACTTATGCGAAATACGGGCTCGACGTGACGATCGTGCCGGGCGGGCCGCAGGCCAACAATGGCTTGCTGCTCGCCGCCGGCAAGCTCGACTTCTACATGGGCGGCAACTTGCTGTTGGCGTTCGACGCCGTGCAGCAGAACATAGGCATCATCGTCGTCGCCGCCGATTTCCAGAAGGATCCGCAGATCCTCATGTCGCATCCCGGCGTCGGGCTCGACAAGTGGGAAGACCTGCCGAAAGCGACGGCGTTCGTCGGCAAGGAGGCTCTCGCGTCGTTTTACATGTGGTTGAAGGTCGCCTATGGCTTCGAGGAAGAGAACGTGAAGCCCTACACGTTCAATCCGCAGCCGTTCATCGCCGACAAGCATTCGATCCAGCAGGGCTACGTCACGTCGGAACCTTACGCGGTCGAGACGGAGGGGCATCTCGAGCCCAACATCTTCCTGCTCGCCGACCACGGCTATTCGACCTACGCGACCACGATCGAGACCCGCACCGACATGGTCGCCAAACATCCCGACATCGTGCAGCGGTTCGTCGACGCTTCCGCGATCGGCTGGTATCACTACCTCTATGGCGACAATTCGCAGGCGAACGCGTTGATCGAGAAAGACAATCCCGACATGACGGACGCGCAGATCGCGTTTTCGATCGAAAAGCTCGAGGAATACGGCCTCGTCGATTCCGGCGACACGCGGAAGCTCGGCATCGGCGCGATGACCGACGCGCGGGTGAAGGACTTCTACGATGAGATGGTGAAGGCAGGCGTCGAGAAGGCCGGGCTCGACTACGAGAAGGCCTATACGCTGCAGTTCGTCGACAAGGGCGTCGGGCTCGAGCTGAGGCCGAAGTGAGCTGCACGCGAGGGATCGGGGGTCGGGTCGTGACGGCGCCCGCAAATTAGGCGACGAGGCCCCCTTGGGCCTCGGCCGCGCAGAGTTGATTCGCGTTTTGGCAAACGGCGACAGGAGGAGGCGGGCCAGGGGCGTTCGAGCGGCGAAGGAAGCAGCGGTTTGCGCATGACTTTGGAAGTACGGCCCGCCGAGGCGCCGCCCCAGCCTCGACAGGCGCCGTTGGCGCGGCTCGTCGGCGTCGGCAAGACCTTCGCCAATGGCGTGTGCGCGCTGGCGGGCGTCGATCTCGACGTGCGCCGCGGCGAGTTTCTCTCGCTGCTCGGTCCCTCGGGCTGCGGCAAGTCGACGATTCTGCGGCTCATCGCCGGCCTGACCTCGCCGACCGACGGCGAGATCCGCTGGGACGAAGCGCAGCACGAGCTCGGCTTCGTGTTCCAGGAGCCGACGCTGATGCCCTGGGCCAATGTATTCGACAACGTCTGGCTGCCGCTGCGCCTCGCCGGAGAGTCGCGCGCGTCCGCGCGGCCGCGGATCGAAGAGATGCTGGCCAAGGTCGGCCTTTCCGGCTTCGCCAGATCCTATCCCCGCGAACTTTCGGGCGGCATGAAGATGCGCGTTTCCGTCGCCCGCGCCCTGGTGACGCGGCCCTCGGTGCTGCTGATGGACGAGCCGTTCGCCGCGCTCGACGAGATCACCCGCAACAGGCTCAACGACGACCTCATCGCGCTCAAGAGCGAGCTCGGCGCGACCGTGGTGTTCGTCACCCATTCGGTCTACGAGAGCGTCTATCTCTCCGACCGCATCGTGGTGATGGCGCCGCGCCCGGGGCGCATCGAAGCCGAGATCGTCGTGTCGGCGCCGCCGCCGCGCAGTGAAGATTTTCGGCTTGGCGCGGACTACGCCGCCAAATGCCGCGAGACCTCGCTCGCCCTCCATCGCGCGATGGACGCCGCATGAACCGCCAACGTTTCATCGAGACCGGCCTGCCGTTCATCGCCCTGGCGCTTGCGCTGGCGCTGTGGGAGGCGGTGGTGCGCATCGACCATATCCCGCCGGTGATCCTGCCGGCGCCGAGTCTCATCGCCGTCACGTTGATCCATGACTGGCGGACGCTGTTCGGCTCGCTCCTCGTGACGCTGTCGATCACGCTCGAAGCGCTCGTCGCCGCGACGATCGGCGGCACGCTGCTGGCGCTCGCCTTCGCGCAATGGCGCGTCGTCGAGCGCGCGTTCTTTCCGTTCACGGTGATCATGCAGGTGACGCCGGTGGTGGCGATCGCGCCGCTGCTGCTGGTCTATCTGAGCTCCAGCGAGGCGGTGCTGGCGTGCGCGTTCCTGGTCGGCTTCTTCCCGATCCTTTCCAACACGGTCTTGGGCTTAGCCTCCGTCGACCACAATCTCATCGATCTGTTCCAGCTCTACCGCGCCTCGCGCGGGCGGCAGTTGCTCTGGCTGCGCATCCCCTCGGCGCTGCCCTATTTTCTCGGCGGCTTGCGCATCGGCGGCGGATTGGCGCTGATCGGCGCCATCGTCGCCGAGATCGCCGCCGGCTCGGCGGGACAAGGCGCGGGTCTCGCCTTCCGCATCGTCGAATCCGGCTATCGCCTCAACATCCCGCGCATGTTCGCGGCGCTGTTCCTCATTTCGGCGGTCGGCATCATCATCTATGTCGTTCTGAGCGGCCTTTCCTATCTGCTGCTGCACCGATGGCACGAAAGCGCGAGGACGCGCGAGACATGACTTTCCGCATCGCCAAAACGAGGCGTTGGGCGCTCACGGACGCTCGCGTTCTTCTTGCGCGCGACTATGGACGCCTCGACGGCGACGGTTTCGCCCGCGTGGACATGATGATCGAGGATGGTCGCATCGTCGCCATCGCGCCGGCCGGCACATTCGATCTTAGCGCGGCGCCGCGGCTCGCGATGGCCGGGCGCATTGCGCTGCCGCTGTTCGTCGATGCGCACACCCACCTCGACAAGGGCCAGATCTGGCGCCGCGCCAACAATCCGAGCGGAGATTT
>JBKQKS010000239.1:0-8737 GCA_052147395.1 Roseiarcus sp. | reverse complement strand
TCGGCGTGGACGCCGACGCTCCAATTCGGATTACGGGATTGGATCGACACCCCATACAACGCTCGCTACCCTCCCATCAGCGATATCGCCGGCCGGGCGCCAAGTGTTTGGTTTGCGCCACCCGAGCGAATTGCGATTCCAACGGAACGCAATTTGCTCCAGGCCGCCTCAACCTCCCGTCGGCAGCGCCATCTTGATGAGCGGGTCGGCGCGCAGGCTTTCGATCAGCGCCTTCGTGGCGTCGGCGCTCAGCGCCTTGTCGCCGAAGCGAACCGTGTAGAAGCCGCTGCGGGGCCCATCGACGATGGTCGCGTGACGCTCGGCGAGCAGGGCGCCGATCTGATCGATGCTCGCCTCGGGGGCGAAGGCGACGAGCGCCCGCGGACCGGCGGCGACGGGCGCCGGCGCCGAGGCGGTGGCGTAGGGGCCCGAGCCGTTGCGCGCGACTTCGACCGGCGCCAGCGCGACGAGTGCGCCGGCCTCGACGACGATGACCAGCGCCGCCGCGGCGGCGATCCAGGCGAGACGCGTGCGATTTGGCGCCGCCCCGAGCCCGACGAATTCGGCGAGCCGCGACCATAGCGGGGCGTTCACCGGCTCGGCGGCGGCGACCGCGGCGATGCGCTCCCAGACGGCGGCGCCGGGCATCCCCAGCGACTCGTTGAGCGCGGCCGTCGCCTCGCGGTCCTCTTCGGCGAGCGCGAGCAGGGTCGCGAGATCGGCGCGCGCCTTCAGCGCCGCGTCGATGCGCCGCCTCGTCTCGGCGTCGAGTTTGCCGGTCGCGTACCAAGGCAGCAGCGCCTCGAAGTCGTCGTGTCCGTTGCTCATGGCCATCCCCTGTCGACGCCCGCGGCGCGCGCGAGTTCCGCCAAACGTTTGCGCGCATGGAACATGCGCGTCTTCACTGTGCCCTCGGGGACGCCGACGATCTCGGCGACCTCCTCGATCGACTTGTCGTGGTAGTAGACGAGGTCGATCACCTCGCGATGGGCGGCGCTGAGCTTGTCGAGGCAGGCGCGCAGCACCTCGCCCTTGTTCTTCTTCTGCATTGCCGTCTCCGGCGTGTCGGCCTCGTCCGCGATCTCGGCGGCGGCCTCTTCGTCGAGCTGGTCCTCGCGGCGTTTGCGCAACTGCGAATAGGCCTTGTTGCGCGCCATCGCGAGCAGGAACGTCTGCGCTTCCGAGCGCCCCTCGAAGGCGGCGGCGTTGCGCCAGACGTCGACGAAAACCTCGCTCAACACATCCTCCGCCGCGCTCTCGCTGCGCGTCAGGCGCAGCGCGAAGCGATAAACCGCGATGCGATGCCGAGCGTACAGCGCTTTCAGGGCGAGCGCGTCGCCCGTCCTTATGCGCTGCAGGAGCTCGAGGTCGCTGTCGGCCATCGCCGTCTCGAAGATGGGTCGCGTCCGCAGGTTGAAAGGTTCAATGCGCCAAAGCAAGAGGCGTCGTATGCGCGAACAATGGGACTTGCGCATGAACCCGTGACTGCGTCGCCGCGACCAACCGAAGCCGAGGGCTCAAAGCCCCAAATTTCACGGATAGGTGTCGCCAGATGGCCACTCGAAGGCAAGAGAAGCGGACCGGTCTCGAGGTCTCCGCGGTCGATCTCGACCGCGACGCGACCGCCAATTACCTCGTCGATATGATCGGCGAGCTGGAGGCGATGGCGCGTGCGTCGAAGCGCGAGTTGCTCGCCTATCTGCTCGCGATCGCTAGCGCACAGGCCGCGGCGCCGGAGCGCGGCGACGCGAAGGACCCGACCTCTCACTGACGAAAGTCGGCTCGCGCGGGCCGCGACGGCAAGAGCGTACTGTTTTCTTGTGAACGTTTGCGAAAGCGCAAGGTCCTGCGCCGAGAATTGTCTACGAATATTAGCGGGGTTCAACGATGCAATGGACGGAGATGCGTGGCCGGAAGGGGCTGCGCGAGACGAGAGATGAAATACGCAGACGCGAAATGTGATCTCGTTCTCAGCCCGCCGTCGCAGCCCGTATGCGGCCATTCCGAAGGCGTAGATCGCTACCTGTTCGACATGATCGGGCAGCTGCGCGAAATCGCGAAGGGGTCCAATCGCGATTTGCTCGCCTACTTCCTCGGCATCGCCCAGACGGAGGCCGGCGACGCCAACTGGCGCGCGGTGAAGACCAAGTGCCGCGCCCCGGATTCGCGCCCGCGATTCCGCTCCGCGCCTGCGGAGCCGGCGGGTTGCCCCGACGCCGCCGCCGCTAGCGCGGGGCCCGAGTCGGAGCTCGTCGACTCGTGATCTCGGCGAGCGCGATGGGCGCGCTCATGACGACGCCGGCAACCGCGATCGCCGCCCAGCCGAATCGCGCGTAGAGCAACGGCCCGAGCGCCGAAGCGACGGCGCCAGCGAGGAACAGGCTCGTCATGTAGGCCGAGTTGATGCGCGCCCGCTCGGCGTCCGACAGCGAGAAGATGATGCGTTGGCTGACGACGTGAGAGGTCTGCACGAGGGCGTCGAATAGCAGCGCTGAAAGCGCGAGGCCGATGATCGAGCCGGCCTCGGCGAGCGGCAGCGTCGCGGCGATGAGCGCGGCCGAGCCGAGCGCGGCGGTCAATGTCGCAACCCGCGTCAGGCCGTGGTCGGCGAGTCGGCCGGCCAGTGGGGCCGCCAGCGCGCCGCCCGAGCCAGCGAGCGCGAACAGCGCGATCCCGGGCTGGCCGAAGCCGAAGCGGTCGGAGAGCAGCAGCGGCACGGTGGTCCAGAACCCGGCGAACAGCGAAAACAGCAGCATCTGATAAACCATGCGCCGCCGCAGCGCCGAATAGCGTCCGACGACGGCGAGCGTCGAGCGCAGCGTGGCGAGATAGGTCGCGCGAGCGGTAGGCTGGCGCTTGGGAAGCTGCAAGCGCAGTAGGGCGCCGGCGGCGAGCGTGAGCGCGGCGGCGGTGAGGAAGGCGCCGCGCCAGCCCACCAGGCTCGCGACGAAGCTCGCGGCCGGGCGCGCCAGCATGATGCCGCCGAGCAGCCCGGACATCACGGCGCCGATGGCGCGTCCACGCCGCGCCGGCGAGGCCATGCCGGCGATCATCGGCACCAGCACCTGCGCGCCGACGCACGAGACTCCCGCCGCGAGCGCCGGCGCGAGGAAGGTCTTGGCGTCGACCGCGAAAGACACGGCCGCGAGGCACAGCGCGGTGACGACGAAGCTAGCTGTCGCCAGCGCCCGGTTCTCGTAACGATCGGCGAGCGGCAAGATCAGCGCGAGGCCGAGGCCGTAGCCGATCTGCATCACGGTGACGACGAGACCGGCCGAGGCGCGGGAAAGCCCGATATCGTGGCGGATCGGATCGATCAGCGGCTGCGCGTAATAGATCGTCGCCACCAAGACGCCCGAGCCGAGCGCAGCGAGCCAGACGGCCGCCTGGCTCGGTTCGGAGGATCGCGGCGCTGAAGACGGAGCAGGCATGAGGGCCTCACAACGTTACGGATCGTATCGTTTCGTTGCTATAATACCTGCGCCGTGATAATGCAAGCGGGCGGAGGTTCGGGATGAATGAATATCAGGGCGCAGTCGGGTCCGTGCGGCGCTCGATAGGGGCAAAGCGCCACCCCGGCGCGCGCCGCGCCATCTTGACCGCCGCGCGTGAGCTCTTGAGCGAGGGGGGCGCAGAATTTTCGATCGAGGCGGTCGCGCGCCGCTCGGGGGCCGGCAAGCCGACCATCTATCGCTGGTGGAAGGGCAAGGCGCAGCTCCTTGCCGAGGTGATCGAAGAGGAGAAGGACGCCGTGCTCACGACGCCCGACACGGGCGCCCTCGTCGGCGATCTCGTCGCCTATACGCGAGACCTGTTCCGATTCTGGCGCGACAATCCCGTCGGCGCCGCGACCCGGGGGCTCATCGCCGAAGCCCAGACCTCGGCGCCCGCGTTGGAAACGTTACGCGAAGAATTCCTGCCGCGCCGGCTCGCCCTGGTGCGGCCTATGTTCACGCGGGCGGCGCTGCGCAGCGAGATTGCGGCGGAGGCGGTCGAGAACGTGCTGGAGTTGTGGGTCGCCTTCGCCTGGTTCCGGCTGCTCACCGGCCGGCTCGACGCCGACCCCGCGCTGGAGCCGATGCTCAGCCGCATAGCCGCCTCCGCCGTCAGGTGAGGGTTACTCCGCCGCCAGCGACGCGACGGCGCCGTCGCGCGCCAGCGACGCGACGGCGACATAGTCGACCTTGCCCGTGCCGAGCCGCGGCAGCCGGTCGACCGCGATGAGGACCGAGGGAACGGCGAGCTCGCTGAAGCCCAGGCTCCGCGCCTGCTTCGAGAGCGGCTCGCGCGCCGGCGCCGGCGCCGTAGTGACGAGCACGAGCCGTTCGCCTTTGCGCTCGTCGGCCAGCGCGACTGCGGCGTGCTCGGCGTCGGGCCATGCCGCATTGGCGAGCGCCTCGACCGCGGCGAGCGAGATCATCTCGCCGGCCACCTTGGCGAAGCGCTTGGCGCGGCCCTTGATCGATAGGAAGCCCTGCTCGTCGATGGCGACGATGTCGCCGGTGTCGTGCCAGCCGTCCGCCGGCGGCTCGATCCTGCCGGGGAATTCGGCCCTGAGATAGCCGAGCATCACGTTCGGTCCGCGCACATGCAGCCGTCCGCCCTCGGCGACGCCGGGGACCGGCTCGAGCCGCGCCTGCATCAAAGGCGACAGCCGTCCGACCGTGCCCGGCTTGTTGGCCATCGGCGTGTTCATCGCCAGCACCGGCGCGGTCTCGGTCACGCCATAGCCTTCGAAGATGCGCAGGCCGAAGCGGTCGAGATAAATCGCGCGGGTGCGCGCTTTCACGGCTTCCGCGCCGGCGATCACCAGCCTGAGAGAGCGGAAGTCATAGGCATGAGCGGCGCGCGCGTAGCCGGAAAGGAACGTGTCCGTGCCGAACAGGATCGTCGCGTTGCTCTGATAGACGAGCTCGGGGACCATCCGATAGTGCAGCGGCGAAGGGTAGAGATAGACCGGAATCCCCGAGATGAGCGGCATGATGAGGCCGCCCGTGAGCCCGAAGGAATGGAAGACGGGGAGTGCGTTAAAAACCTTGTCGCCGGCGTTGGCGTCGACGCGCGCGATCGCTTGCGCGGCGTTGGCGAGCAGGTTCTTGTGCGACAGCACGACGCCCTTCGGCGTCCCTTCCGAGCCTGAGGTGAACAGGATTGCGGCGGGATCGTCGGCGTCGCGATCGAGTTGCGGGCGCGCGCCGGCGAGATAGCCGCCGAGCTTGTCTTTGATGCCGATCGAAGCGCGCACGTCCTCGAGATAGACGATCTTCGCCTGCGCCGAGAGCGCGTCGACGAGGTTTTGCAGCCGGCCCTTGTCGACGAACGCGCGCGAAGTGAGGATGAGCCTCACGCGCGCCGCGCGGCAGGCGGCGCCGACATTGATCGGCCCGGCCGAGAAGTTGAGCATCGCCGGCACGCGGCCGATGGTCTGCAGCGCGAAGAAGGTCACGGCGACGGCATTGGAATTGGGCAGCAGCACGCCGACGTTGTCGCCGATCGTGGTCATCGGTAAAAGCTTCAGAGCGAGCGTCTGCGCGGCGGCGATCAACCGGCGATAGGAGAGTTTTCCCGCTGCCGGATCCTCGACGATCGGGTGGCCGGCGTCGCGGTTCCGGTAGGCGTTGGCGAGACCCTGGAACAGCGTCTGATCCATCACCGTATCGAGCACCAGGGCGTCGACCATGATGTCTTGCAGGCGCGCGGCGGCGGCGACACGGCGCGCCTTGCCGGCGAGCGCGGGATCGAGATCGAGCTTGACCTTAGGCAGAAAGGTGACGGTGATCCTGGGAAACAGCGTCTTCTTGATCTGCCACGGCTTCATGTAGCTCAGCGTCGAACGCTGCGCGCCCTCGATGCGCACCGGCACGATCCAGGCGTCGCTCCTGTCGGCGATCATCGCCGCGCCTTCGTAGACCTTCATCACGCCGCCGGTGACGGTCAGCCGCCCTTCGGGGAAGATCACCAGCGGTTCGTTCATCTTGACCAGCGCGATGAGATGTTTGGTCGCCATCGGGTTCATCGGATCGACCTTGAAGGCGCGGATCATCGCCATGAACGGACGCGCCCACCAGACCTGGGCAATGCCGGTGTCGACAGCGAACGCCGCGTCGACCGGCAGCACCGCGTGCAGCAGCGGGCCGTCGAGCAGGCTCACGTGATTGGGGGTGAAGATGACGCGCTCTCCTGCCGGCGGAATGTTGTCGTGGCCGCGCACCTCGACGCGATAGACCGCCTTGAACAGGAAGCCGGCGAAGTCGCGCACGCCCTCGCGCCCCCAGGCGCGCAGCACCGCATAGGTCGCGGCGAAATTGCCGAGACCGAGCATGGCGAACATCAGCGCGTTGCTCACATGCGCGCTCTGCAGCGCCGCGACGACCAGGCTCGCGCCGACGATGAAGGCGGCCGAGATCACATTGTTGACGGCGATGACGCGCGCCCGCTTGTCCACGGCCGCCCAGGACTGCACCGCGGCGAAGGAGGGCACCACGAACAATCCGCCGCCGATGGCGACGCCGAGGAATTCGGCGAGCACGACGAGGCCCTTGCCTGACGACAGGAACGCCAGCGCGGAAACGTCCTCGCCCTTGACGACGCCGGTCAGCGTGAGAGCGAGCAGGAGCGAGCAAAGGCCCATGATCACGCCGCCGGTCGGAACCAGCGCCATGTTGGGACGGCGGTGGCTCAATCGCGCAGCGGTGAGCGAGCCGATGGCGACGCCGATGGCGAAGACGAGCATGGCGAGCGTGTTGACGTTCTCGGTTCCGCCGATCACTTGCGTGACGACTGGAGGCAGCAGCGACAGGGTCACCGCGCCGGCGAGCCAGAACCAGCAGACGATCAGCGTGCCGGTCCAGATGCGCTTGTCGGTCCGTGTGTCGGCGATCAGATGCATCGTCGAGGTCCAGGGATTCCTGGTCACGACGAGGTCCTGGGCCGCAGGGACGACCGGCGGAATGAAGCGCGAAGCGAGCCAGCAGGCGAACGCGATGACCATGATCGCGACCGCCACGACGGCCGGCGGCTGATCCTTGGCCGCCGCCCAGCCGGCCGCGACGGGCCCCGCGAGCACGGCGAGGAAGGTCCCCGATTCGATGAGCGCGTTGCCCGCCGCGAGCTCTTCGGTCGCGAGGTGATCGGGCAGCAGGCCGTATTTGATCGGACCAAACAGAGCTGCGATCGCGCCATAGAGCCCGAGCGCGGTCATCAGCAGCGGCACGGACTGCAGCTCGAAACCGGCGGCGGCGAAGGCGGCGCCGAAAATCTCGGCGAATTTGAGCCGGCGCGCGAGCTTGGCCTTGTCGTATTTGTCGGCGAGCTCGCCGCCGAGCGCGGAGAGTAGGAAGAACGGCGCGATCAGCACCGCGCCGGCGATGGTTCCGAGCATCGCGCCCTCAGACCCGCCGATCTTGAACAGGCAGAGCAGCACCAGCGATTGCTTGAGGAAGTTGTCGTTGAGGGCGGAAAGAAATTGCGTGAGAAACAGCGGCGCGAATCGCCGCGACGATAGGAGTTCCTTGACCATGCTCGCCTCCTGGGGGCTGTGGGGATGGTACGGGGTTCCGGTTAACGGGCGTTGTAGCCGCGGTCGTTGACCGCGGCCCGTCAAGGAAGGGCGTTGTAGCCGCGGTCGATGACCGCGGCCCGTTAAGGAAGGGCGTTGTAGCCGCGGTCGTTGACCGCGGCCGCCGAGGTCGGCGACCTCGGCTACAGGAGGCCGAGGTCAGCGGCCTCGGCTACAAGGGGCGAGGTCAGCGACCTCGGCTACAAGGGGTGCGGCCTCAGTTGCCGATGCTGGCGAGGAGCCGTTCGGTCTTGGCTTCCTCGATCTTGTTGACGAGCTTCTTGGCTTCTTCGACGTCGCGTATCGTCTTGGTGACGATGATGGTCGAGGACACCAGCATCAGAAGGCCCATCAGCAGATAGCCTTTGATCCACAGATCGATCGGCAGGAAGAACACGCCGCCGAGCATCATCGCGACCGCGGCGAGGGCGTTGAAATAGGTGAAGGTGATCCAGGCGCCGGAGTGAATGGGATTGGCGTTGTTCATGACGGTTTCCTTTTCGCGGGAGAGGGGGTTCAAATCAGGCGGCGTTCTGATGGCGCTGGCGAAGGCGGGCGAGCACGGTCTCGGCGGTGGGCTTCGTCGCCGCCCCGAAGCCGGCGGCTTCGAGCTTCTCGGCGACCAGGTCGGCGCCCGCCGAGCCTTCCATTGCTTCGATGGCCGCCGTCGCCGCCTCGTCTTCGAGCTGGCGTTCGCGCAGCCGCTTCAGCGTCGCTTCGGCGTCTCGGAGAGCGCTCGAGCCGCCGCCGAGATGGCAGGCGCCCTCGGAGCGCAGCCGTCTGACCGCCTCGGCGGCGCGAGCGGCGCGGCGGCCGCGTTCGAGTTCGACGAGCCGCCTTTCGGCATTGCCGGTCATCGCCCTCAGCTTCGCGCATTCGCGGGCGAACGAAGCGCCGGCGGCCTCGGCGCTGGCGAGGTCGATTTCCATCGCGGCGATCGCCTCCGCGGCTTCGCGGGCCAGATCCTCGCGGCCGGCGTCGAGCGCGGCCCCGGCGCGGGTCTCGAGGTCGGCGAGCCTAGCCTTGGCTGCGGTCCTGCGCTGGGCCTCGGCGTCTTCCTGAGCGGTCGCGATGGCGAGCGCGCGGCGCGCGCGGTCGAGATCGGCGGAGGCGTCGCGCACCTGCTGGTCGAGGATGGTCATGGCGTTGGCGTCGGCGAAGGCTTCGGCCGCTTCGAAG
>JBKQKS010000238.1:0-28641 GCA_052147395.1 Roseiarcus sp. | reverse complement strand
CTCTACCCCGTCTTCGACCAATTTGACCCGCACGCTCAGGCGCACATCTTCCCAAGGCTCGAGCGCGAGCGCCTTTTCCAGCTTGGTCAATCGCCCGCGCGGCGTGCCCACGAGATAGTGGATCGGCGTCGACGAGCCCCGCATCTCGGCCAGGACCTCCTCGGTCGGAATGCCGCGATCCATCACCCAGGTGCGTTTGGCCGCGCCGTATTGCGCCTCGATCTTGGCCAGGAACGCCTTCAGCGTCGTCTTGTCCGAGGTGTTGCCGTCCATGACCTCGTAGGCCAGCGGAAGGCCATCCGGCGTGACGATCAGCGCGATCACCACTTGCACGCAATCGGAGCGCTTGTCGCTGATGTAGCCGAACTTCCGCTTGCCCTCATCAGGGGGATCGCACTCGAAATACGTGCTGGTCAGATCATACAACAGCACCTCGAAATCGGCTTGAAACAGGTCCTTCCAGCGATCGCGCAGAAACGCGAACAGCGCTTTCTTTTGCTCCGTCAGCTTGTCCAGGCAACGGTAGAGATTGTTGGGCAGCACGAGCGCGGCATCTTCGCCGAGCAGGTCGCCCATCGCGCTCTCATCGAACCATTGCCGATGCAGCCGCCACTCCCCCCGGGTCGCGGCCCGGGGGCTTGGCGAGATCAGCTGATAGCTCGCCAGCGTCTTCAGAATGTTCAACCAGCTCGTGCCCTCGCGCGAGGGCGGCAGGGCCTTGGCCCAAAACTCGTCCAACCGAAGCTGGTCCCAAAGGACCATGGCCAGCCAGCACGCGCCCCATTGGCGCGGCCGGCGCAGCCGCATCTCGCTCAATCGGATCGACACGACGTCGCAATCGAGAGCCGGCGCGACGCGGTCCTCGGGGAAAAGCGCGATCTGGGTCGAGCGTCCGCCTTCGTCGAACGCCTCGATCGCCCGGCTCCAACCCGCGCGCTGGCTGTCGTTGATCTCGCCGAGATACAGAACCTGCCGTTGAACTGAGGTGGCCGGGCGCCGGAGTGGTTTTGCCCCTGCGAGCTGCGGAGACCTCGCGTCGAGGCGCGCGCGTTGCTGGCAAGGCCGGAACGTGGCGGCGCGGCAGATAAATTGAAGTCTATAGATGCAATATATATAACACCAGCACGTAACCACGACCGCCGACGAGGCCTGACTGGGAGGGGGGTGACAAAAACGCCCGCCTAACGCTTTGAAATCGCGGTAACCGTGGACAAAAATGACCACCCGCCCGGGGTTGCCGGCGTCGAGGGGACGATTGTCGAATCCCTAATCGTAACGACCGCCCCCCGCCCAAACGCGAAATTCGCACTGGCCCCTGCCCCTCGCTCGAACAGGCGCGAGGCCGGCAACGCAAAATTCGTCGGCGGCCCGAGATAATTGCGCTTTGCGCTCACGAATTCGCTACGACTATGGCCGCACGACTCGATGCGAGCGCTCTCGACATGACTGACGACAACCTCAACCTTTCCAGCCTTGCCGACGACCAACTCGTCGAGCAGATGCACGAAGACCTTTACGACGGGCTGAAGGAAGAGGTCGAAGAGGGTGTGCGCATCCTGCTGTCGCGCGGCTGGACGCCCTACCGAGTGCTCACCGAGGCGCTGGTCGAGGGCATGCGGATCGTCGGCGTGGATTTCCGCGACGGCATTCTGTTCGTGCCGGAAGTGCTGATGAGCGCCAACGCGATGAAAGGCGGCATGGCCATCCTGCGCCCGCTGCTCGCCGAATCCGGCGCGCCGCGCATGGGCAAGATGGTGATCGGCACCGTGAAGGGCGACATCCACGACATCGGCAAGAATCTGGTGTCGATGATGATGGAGGGCGCCGGCTTCGACGTCGTCGACCTCGGCATCAACAACAGCGTCGAAAAATATCTCGCAGCGCTGGAGACGCATCAGCCGGAAATCCTCGGCATGTCGGCGCTGCTGACGACGACGATGCCCTACATGAAAGTCGTCATCGACACGTTGAAAGAGAAGGGCTTGCGCGACGACTACATCGTGCTGGTCGGCGGCGCGCCGCTCAACGAGGCTTTCGCCCGGGCGATCGGCGCCGACGCCTATTGCCGCGACGCCGCCGTCACGGTCGAGACCGCGAGGGCTCTGCTCGCGCGCCGGCAGGGTTCGCCACAGGCCCAGGGTGGCTGACCGCAGAGGCTTTCCATGCACGCGACGATCGACGAGACGGATGCTGAATTTTCCGGACGCGGCGCGGCGGCCCGAAAGGTTTTGCTCATCGCCTGCGGCGCGTTGGCGCGCGAAATCCTCGCGCTGCGCGGTGGACCGCTCGGCGCCTTCGACGTGACCTGTCTTCCCGCGCATCTGCACAACCGGCCGGAGTCGATCGCCGACGCGGTCCGCGCAAAAATCCGCGCCCATCGTGGCCGCTATGATGAAATCTTCTGTGTCTACGGAGATTGCGGCACGGGCGGCGCGCTCGACGCCGTGCTCGAGGCCGAAGGCGTCGCGCGCATCGCGGGGCCGCATTGCTATGCGTTGTTCGCTGGCGAGGCGCGCTTCGACGCCTTGATGGAGGCTTCGCCCGGGACTTTTTTCCTCACCGATTTCCTCGCGCGTCATTTCGATCGGCTGGTGATCCGAGGCCTCGGCCTCGACCGTCATCCCGGTCTGCGCGACGCCTATTTCGGCGCCTACGAGCGCCTCGTCTATCTCGCTCAGAGCGACGATCCCGCGCTCGACGCCAAAGCCTCGGCCGCAGCGGCCCGACTCGGGCTCGCCTACGAGCGCGTCGCGGTCGGGCTCGAGCCGTTCGCCGAGGCGATCGCGTCTGCGCGCCGCCGGGAGGCCGCATGGCCAAGCTGACGATTCTCTACGGACGCGACATTCCGAGCCGGGGAATCGTGCGCGCCGGGCGCGAGACCGCGAAACGCGAACTGCCGCCGCGCTTCCTGGAGGCGATCGATGCGGCGGCGATCGGCGCAGGCGCCCGGGACGACGCCGCCTATCTCGAATCCTGGCGCCGGGGCGAGCCGATCGACTGCGGCGACGACCTCGAGGCCGAAGCGAGCTCCGCGGCGAGGCGGCTCGAAGGCGACTACGGCGCGAGCCGCCTCGCTGTGCTCGTGCGACGCGGCGTGTCGAGGAGGGCCGTCGAACGCGTTCGAACGCCGACTGACCCCATGACCGAAACTGTCGTCAGCGCCGAGAAGCAGCAAGTCGTCATCGGCTCCGAACGCCGCTTCGTGATAATTGGCGAACGCATCAATCCCACGGGCCTCGAGCGGCTCGCCGCGGCGACGGCGGCGGGCGACTATTCCATGGTCGTCGCCGATGCGCTCGCGCAGGTTGAGACCGGGGCGCTGATGTTCGACGTCAACGCCGGCATTTTGGATCGGCGCCTTTCGCGAGCCGCCAGCCGAGGGCGAAGGCGGCCGGCGCCGCCGCGAGGGCCACCGTGCGAGGGGCGCGTGAGGTGAGCGCTCACCGCGTCATTTTCACCCCATCGGGCAAGCGCGGCGAGTTCGCGGACGGCGTCAGTCTCATCGACGCGGCGCGCAAGCTCGGCGTCGATCTCGATTCGGTGTGCGGCGGACGCGGCCTCTGCGGGCGCTGTCAGGTGGATATCGCCGAGGGTGAATTCGCCAAGCATGCGCTGACCTCGGCCGCGGATCATGTGACGCCGTTCGACGCCGTCGAGAGCCGTTTCGCCGCGAAGCACGGCGCCTTTCCCTCCGGGCGGAGGCTCGGCTGTCAGGCGCGCCTCACCGGCGACCTCGTCGTCGACGTGCCCGCGGAAAGCCAGATCCACCGCCAGGTCGTGCGCAAGCGGGTGACGACCCGGCCGTTCACGCTCGATCCGGTCGTGCGGCTGCATTATGTCGAGGTCCGCGAGCCCGACATGGGCGATCCGGCGAGCGATTTCCGCCGCCTGCAATTGGCTCTGAGCCAGCAATGGGGCCTCGCCGAGACGAGTGCGAGCCTCGTCATGCTCGCCCATCTGCAGAGGATTTTGCGCGCCGGCGCTTGGAAGGTGACGGCCGCGGTGCGCAAGGGCCGCGAGATCGTCGCGCTGCGTCCGGGCTTTTGGCAACGCGCCTGCGGGGTCGCCGTCGACATCGGCACGACGACGCTCGCCGCCTATCTCGCCGATCTGCAAACCGGCGAGACGCTCGCCTCGGTCGGCCAGATGAATCCGCAGATCCGGTTCGGCGAGGACCTGATGAGCCGGGTCTCCTACGCGATGCTCAATCCGGGCGGCGCGCAAGAACTCACCGCGGCCGTGCGCGCCGGCGTCGACGCGCTGATCGGCGAGGCCGCCGAGCAGGCCAGCGTCGCGCGCGAAACAATCGTCGAAGCGACGATCGCCGGCAATCCGATCATGCATCATCTCTTTCTCGGCCTCGATCCGACCGAGCTCGGCGGCGCGCCCTTCGCGCTCGCCATCGACGGCGGCTACGAAACGCGCGCTAACGATTGCGGGCTGACGATCGCGCCCGGCGCCTATGTCTACGCTCTGCCCTGCATCGCCGGCCATGTCGGCGCCGACGCTGCGGGCGTTGCGCTGGCCGAGGCGCCCTATTCCTGCGACGAGCGCGTCTTGATCGCCGATGTCGGCACTAACGCCGAAATCCTCTACGGTAATCGCGGGCGGCTCATTGCCTGCTCGTCGCCGACCGGACCGGCGTTCGAAGGCGCGCAGATTTCCTGCGGGCAGCGCGCCGCGCCGGGCGCGATCGAGCGCGTGCGCATCGACCGAAAAACCCTCGAGCCGCGCTTCAAGGTGATCGGCTGCGATCTGTGGTCCGACGAGCCAGGCTTCGCCGAAGCGACGCGATCGACCGGCGTCACCGGCGTCTGCGGCTCCGGGATCATCGAAGCGATCGCGGAATTGTACCTATCCGGTGTCATCGCGCCCGACGGCTCGATCGACGGCGCGCTCGCCGAAAAAACCCGGCGCGTCGAGCCGGTCGGCCGCTCGTTCGCCTATGTGCTCAGCGAGGGCGAACCACGGCTCGTCATTCATCAGACCGACGTGCGCGCGATCCAGCTCGGCAAGGCGGCGCTCTATGCGGGCGCGAAGCTCCTGATCGAGAAGTTCGGCGCCGGCCCGCCGCAGCGCATCACGCTGGTCGGCGCCTTCGGCGCCCACATCGATCCCGTCTACGCCATGGCGCTCGGGATCATCCCGGATTGCGACCTCGGCGCGGTCGCGGCCGGCGGCAACGCCGCAGGCGCCGGCGCGCTCATCGCTCTGCTCGATGTGCGCTCGCGCGCCGAAATCGAGGGCGTGGTGCGCCGGATCGAGAAGATTGAGACCGCCATCGAGCCCGACTTCCAGGCTGAGTTCGTCGCGGCGATGGCGTTGCCGCACGCGAGCGACGCGTTCGACAACCTCGCCAAGGCGATCGCGCTGCCCGAGCGCAAAGCCGAGGCCCCGCGGCGCCGGCGGCGAGGCGGCTGAGTTTCAGGCCGCCAGGGCCTGCGTCGCCGAGCGGATGTCGCTGACCGCAGTCTTGGAATAGGACTGAATGCAGAGCGCCACCTGCTGCGGTTCGGCGCTGGCGACCATCGCCTCGACCCAGCTCGCGTCGACGCTCGTCCCGTCCCAGTGGGCGCAGGCGAGACTCTTCTCGACGAGCTCATGCCGCTCGCGCCATTCGCCATGGTTGGCGACGAAGTGCCCATAGATGAGATATTCGGAGAACCCCCTGGCGCGGCACATCGCCACGCGCCAATCGACGCCGGTCGCGCGACGGATCCGATCGGTCATCGCCCGTAACGCCGCTTTGTCCCAGACGATCAAGTTGCCGACATAGTCGTCGGCCGGGAAGGTCGGGACGCCGAGGCCGATGAGTTCGAAGGCCCTGCGGGTCCAGATCGCATGCATGCGCGCATCCGCGGCGATCGCCCGGCGATCGACATAGAGCGGCGTCGAATCTGCGCCGGCGTAGGCGCCGACGTCGAACGGGCGGAAGAACGCATTATCGGAATCGATAATGCAGATGCGGTCCTCGCGAGCTGCAAGCGCGCCGGAAATTTTCAAGAGCTGCTGGACATGCCAGCCGTGAACCGGCAGCGACCGGAACGAGAACCAGATGCGCCGGCCGCCCTTGACGAACATCCTGGGGACCGCCACGAGCCAGCGCGGCAGCAGCGCCGAAGCGCGCAGGATCACCCGGCGTTCCCCGGCGAACCTCTGGAACAGCGCATGATCATCGTCGTTGACGATCACGTAATGGCGCTCGTACCCTGTGACATAGCGATCGATGCTTTCGCTGAGCAACTCGAAGCGCTCGATGTCTTTTCGATACGTGGGCGTCAGAAGCGCAACCGTATGCATACGAGATCTCCGAGGCGGCGAGACGGCGCCCTGCCAGTGGGGCATGGAGGGGGGTCGCAATGCCTTTCGCCCGGCGCCGAGTTTTCCTGGCGAGCTTTGGATATAGTCGGGCCTCGCACGCCGACCGGCAAGCGGCTTCTTCAGCCAAGGTGAACGGCGGCGCTCGAATTCGAACGAAAAACCCGGCGACATCAACGAGCGGCGAGTCGACAGGGGTCAGCGCGCGCGCCTGAGTCCGCTGGTCAGGGCGCCGAACAGGACCAGCGCCGCGGCCATAATGCAGGCGGTCGCCATCGGCTGCGACGCGCCACGGGCAAAAATCACCGCCATCGCGGCGGCGCCCATCGACTGTCCCACCAAGCGCCCCGTCGATTGCAGTCCGCTGGCGCCGCCGCTGCGGCCTGGGGGCGCGCTGGAAATGATGATCTTGTTGTTGGGCGCCTGGAAGAAGCCGAAGCCGAGCCCGCACAGGGCGAGCCGCCAGGCGATCTGCCAAGCCTCGGGGTTATCCGGCATCGTCGCGGTCGAGATGAGGCCGACCGCCATCGTCAGCAGTCCCGCCGTTCCCAGGAGGCCGGGCGGAAGCCGGTCGGCGAGCCGCCCCGAAATCGGGGCGATGAGCGCCGTCGCCAGTGGCCACGGCGTCATCACGAGGCCCGTTTGGGTCGGCGAATAATGCAGCACGCCCTGGAAATGAAACGGCAGCGCGACGAAGGCGAGGCTATACGCGCAGAACGACGTCACCGACGAGCCCATCGACAGCGCGAACACCGGCAAGCGCAGCAGGTCGATCGGCAACACCGGCAGCTCGAGCCAGAACTGGCGCCAGGTCAGCAGCGCCCCCGCGGCCGCGGCGCCTGCGAGCTCCATCGCCGCATACGTCGTGCTCTTGTCGCCGAGCGCATCGATGCCGCCAATGAGCAGGCCGAATGTCACGACGTTGAGGACGACGCTGATGGGATCGAGGTTCCCATCGACCTGCGGCGTCATCGGCAGCGTGCGCAGGCCGACCAGGATCGCGACGGCGCCGATCGGCACGTTGACGAAAAACAGCCACTGCCAGGGCGCAACCGCGAGGATCGCCGCGGCGAGCGTCGGCGAGCTCGCCGCCGAGGTGGCGACCACCAGCGCGACGTTGCCGACGCCGGCGCCCAGACGCGATTTGGGATAAATGGCGCGCACGAAAGCGATATTGACGCTCATGATCCCCGCCGCGCCGAGCCCCTGCACGAGGCGCGCCGCCGTCAGCAGCGTCAGCGAGGGCGACAAGCCGCAGGCGAGCGAGGCGAGCGTGAACATCGCGAGCCCGGTCATCCACACCCGCTTGTAGCCGAGGATATCGCCGAGCGACGCGAGCGGCAGCAGCGAGACGGTGATCGCGAGCTGATAGGCGTTGACGACCCAGATGGAGCGCTCGGGCGTCACGGCAAGGTCGGCGGCGATCGTCGGCAGCGCGACGTTGACGATCGCGCTGTCGATCACTGTCATGGCGACGGCGATTGCGAGCGCCGCGAACGCGAGCGCGCGGCGCGGATTCTCGAGGCCGTCGTTCATCGCGGCGAGGTCTCGGACCGGCTATTCGCCATAGGGCGTCCAGATGTTCTTGACTTGCGTCGCCCGGCGCAAGAATTCCCGCCCCTCGGCCGCGCGCCAGTCGACATCCGCGCCCAAATTCCATGTCGGCTTGAGATTGCCGATCGAAGCCGACTCGAGGACCTTCGCCTGTTCGCGCGAACCGCAATGCCACAGCGCATCGACGCCGTCGTGTTCGGCGAGGGTTTTCGCCAGCGGCCCGGTCTCGCCGGTCACGATATTGACGACGCCGCCGGGAACGTCCGATGTATCGAGCACGGAATAAAAATCCGTCGCCGCCAGCGGATGGCTCTGCGAGGGGACCGCCACGACCGCATTGCCCGCCGCGATCGCCGGCGCGACGAGGGAGACAAGCGCCAGCAGCGGCGCTTCGTCGGGGCAGACGATCCCCATCACTCCCCACGGCTCGTTCATCGCCAGCGTGACGAAGCGGCTCTTCGTCGCATGCACGGCGCCGTCGTATTTGTCGGCGAAGCCGGCATAGAAGAACAGCCGGCGGATCGAGATTTCCACCTCTTCGGCCGCCTCGTCGGCGGCGGCGCCGGTGAGCGCGCGTACGCGCTCGGCAAACTCGCTGGCCCGAGCGGAGAGATTCTCCGCGACATAGTAGAGCACCTGGGCGCGATTGTGCGCGGTCGCGGCGCCCCAGCCGGCCGTCTTGCTCGCCGCCTCGACGGCGTTGCGGATGTCCTTGCGGTTGCCGAGCCCGGCCTGCCCCAGCGAGCGGCCTTCGGCGTCGAGCACGCTATAGGAAGCGCCGGCGTCCGGGCGGGCCTGCTTGCCGCCAATGTACATTTTGGCCGTGCGATCGATGCCCGGCGCGGCGGGCGCCGGGCCGGGCGCGGCGCTTGGGCGAGCGGGCGCCTTCGCGCTGGCGCCGCGGCGCGGAAGGCTCGGCAAGACGAGGTATTCGGCGAGCCCCTCGCGTCCGCCCTCGCGCCCAAAACCGCTCTCGCGGTAGCCGCCGAAGCCCGAGCCCGCATCGAAGATGTTGGTCGAGTTGATCCAGACGACGCCGGCTTTCAGCCGCGAAGCGACCGCGAACGCGCGGTTGACGTTTTCGGTCCACAGCGAAGCGGCGAGCCCATAGCGCGTGTTGTTGGCGAGCGCGATCGCCTCTTCCGGCGTGCGGAAAGTCATCGACACCAGCACCGGCCCGAAAATTTCTTGGCGCGCGAGCCGCGATGCCGGCTCGACGCCCTCGACGAGGGTCGGCGGATAGAACAAACCCCGCGCCGGAAGGGCGCCTCCTGGCTGGTAGATCGAGCAGCCCTCGGCGCGCCCGGCTTCGACCAGCTCACGGATGCGCTCGAGCTGGACCGGCGCCACGATGGCGCCGATATCGGTCGACTTGTCGAGGGGATCGCCGACGATGAGCCTCGACATTCTCGTGCGCAGGCGCTGGTAGAATTTGCCGGCGACGCCCTCGGCGACGATGAGCCGCGATCCGGCGCAGCAGACCTGGCCCTGATTAAACCAGATCGCATCGACCACGCCTTCGACCGCGCTGTCGAGATCGGCGTCGTCGAACACGATGAACGGCGACTTGCCGCCGAGCTCGAGGCTGAGCCTCTTGCCCGATCCCGCCGTCGCCGTGCGGATGAGCCGCCCGACCTCGGTCGAGCCGGTGAAGGCGACCTTGTCGACGCCCTCGTCGGCGCATAGCGCCGCGCCCGTGCGGCCGTCGCCGGTGACGATGTTGACGACGCCGGGCGGCAGGCCGGCCTCGACGCAAACTTCAGCGAAGGCGAGCGCGGTGAGCGGGGTCATCTCGGCCGACTTGAGAACTACAGTGTTGCCGGAGGCGAGCGCCGGCGCCACTTTCCAAGCCAGCATCAGCAGCGGAAAGTTCCAGGGGATGATCTGCCCGCAGACGCCGACCGGCTTCGCGCCGGGGAATTCGCTGGCGATCAGCGGCGCCCAGCCGGCGTGGTGGTAGAAATGTCTGGCGACCAGGGGAATGTCGACGTCGCGGGTCTCGCGGATTGGCTTGCCGTTGTCGATCGTTTCCAGCACTGCGAAAAAGCGCTCGCGCTTCTGGATGAGCCGGGCGAGCGCATACAAATGCCGCGCCCGCCGGTCGCCGGGAAGCGCGCTCCAGCCTGCGAGCGCGCGGCGCGCCGCCGCGACCGCCGCGGAGACAACGGCCTCAGAGCCCTGCGAGACCCGCGCGATGACGCCGCCTCTGGCCGGTTCGTGGACGTCGAAAAGGTCCGTGGGCTCCGCGAACCTCCCGTCGATGAAATGCCCGAAGCCGGCCTCGTGGCTTTTCAGCCAGGCGCGCACGGCATCGTCAGCTTCCGGCGAGGGGCCGTACTCCATCGTTGCCATCAAATCGGCGATCCTGCCCATGATCAAGCCATCGCGTGGCGGTAGCCGGCGGAATAGCGGCCGGTCGCCCAATGCTCGAGCTGGCGTTCGATATCGGTGAGCAATCCGCTCGCGCCGTAGCGGAACAGGTCGTTGCGAGTCCAGGCGAGACCCAGCTCCTCGCGCATCAGGATGAGCCAGTTGATCGCGTCCTTGGCGGTGCGGATGCCGCCGGCCGGCTTGAAACCGATCTCGTAGCCCGTCGCCTCGCCGTAATCGCGCAGCGCGCGCAGCATGACGAGGCTCACGGGCAGCGTCGCGTTGACCGCCTCCTTTCCCGTAGACGTCTTGATGAAGTCGGCGCCGGCCTGCATCGCGACCAGGCTCGCGGCATAGACGTTTCGATAAGTTTCCAGCTCGCCGGTCGCGAGGATCGCCTTCATGTGCGCGTCGCCGCAGGCCTCGCGCATCGCCGCGATCTCGTCGTAGAGCCGCTTCCAGTCGCGCTCGAACACCAGCGCGCGGGAGATCACGATGTCGATCTCGCGCGCGCCTTCGCCGACGGCGTAACGGATTTCGGCGAGCCTGAGCGGCAGTGGCATGAGCCCCCCGGGAAAGCCGGCGGCGACGGAAGCCACGGGCACGCCCGACCCCTCCAGCGCCTCGACCGCCGGACCGACCATGGTCGGATAGACGCACACCGCGCCGACCGTGGGCGGACGATCCTCGAGGCCGAGCGCCGCGACGAGGTCCTCGCTCAGAGGGCGGCGCGCCTTGGCGCACAGCCGGCGCACCCGCGCTCGCGTGTCGTCGCCCGACAGGGTGGTGAGGTCGATGCAGGTGAGCGCCTGCACGAGCCAGGCCGCCTGAAAGTCCTTCTTCACCGACCGGCGCGCCATCAGCGTCGAGGCGCGCCGCTCGACCGCGCTCGAGTTGACCCCCACGCCCTCGAAAGCGGCGGTATCGAGGCGCGTCCCGGCATTGCGCGGGCGGCTGCGGCCGGAAAGGTTGGAGTCGACGATGTTCAAAGGCGCTTGCCTCGCTCGAGGAAGGCGCGGACCATAAATCCGGAGACGGGCGGGTAGCAAATGGGACCCGCTGAAGCGCTACGGCTCCAGCTCGCTGTCCCAGTAGAGGTAGTCCATCCAGCTCGCATGCAAGTAGTTCGGCGGGAACAGGCGGCCGTTCTGATGCAGGTCGTGGACGGTCGGCTGGTAAGGCTTGCGCGCCGGCCACATCAGCGCGACCGACGGCAGCTTGTCCGCCTTCTCGAGGTTGCAGGCCGAGCAGGCGGCGACGACGTTCTCCCAGGTCGTCACGCCGCCTTTGCAGCGCGGAATGACGTGGTCGAACGTCAAGTCTTCCTTGTCGCCGCAATATTGGCAGGTGAAGCGGTCGCGCAGGAATACGTTGAAACGGGTGAAGGCCGGGTGCCGCGAGGGCTTGATGTAGCTCTTCAGCGATACGACCGAGGGCAGCCGCATCTGGAAGGTGGGGCTGCGCACGCAGGTGTCATATTCGGAGACGATGTTGACGCGGTCGAGGAACACCGCCTTGATCGCATCCTGCCAGCACCAGATCGACAGCGGGTAGTAGCTCAGCGGACGGAAATCCGCATTGAGCACCAGGGCCGGACAAGTCTCCGGCGACACCGCTCGAGCATGAACCGTCAATGCAACGCTCCGTTCCCCCGCGTTTGCAAAGCTCGGAGTGAATCCGGCCGCCGGGATACTCTACAGCCTCCATGACGCCGTTGTGAAGGCGGTGATTCGCAACCGCTTTTCAGCCCGCGCGCGCTTCGATGGCCTCCATATCGGCGTCGGAAAGTCCGAAATGATGGCCGATTTCGTGAATCAGCACGTGGGCGACGACGGCGCCGAGCGAGTCCTCGCCTTCGCACCAGAAGTCGAGCAGCGGGCGGCGATAGAGCCAGATCATGTTCGGTAACGACCCGGTTTCCGCGACGGCGGACTGATGCGCGAGGCCGCGGCCGCGGAACAGGCCCAAGAGATCGAATTCGCTCTCCAGCCCCATTTCGTCGAGCGTCTCGTCATCGGGAAAATCCGTCACCTGGATCACGAGCCCCTCGCAGAGCTCGCGAAATTCGCGCGGCAGGCGACGATACGTCGCACCGGCCAGGCGCTCGATGTCCTCCGCGCTCGGCGCTCGCGCGTCGGCCCAAGGCAATGCCTTCTGCGCGCTCGCCATATTGGACTCCTCCGCGACCGGCCCGTTGTGATCGGAGACAAGCCCCGCGCGCCGCTGCTGTCAAATCCCACGGTTCGATGGCCGCAAATTACACGCACCTGTTTAGTCTCGGTTTAGTTTTGCATTCTAGGGTTGCAGCGGGCGATGTAGCCTAACGCGGAAAGCGATTGACGATGAACCGTCGGAACCCCTCGTCCGTCATGGAGACGGTCGGGCGCCGAACCTTGACGACTATCGTGATCTCGGTCACGGCGACGGCGGCGGCGCTATGGCTGTTTGCGGGTTCCGACTTTGCCCATATCGTCAACGTCGCGCAGGTCTGGCGTTTTTCGCTCGCCGTCTCGTTCATCGTTCCGTTGGTGGTGTCTCCGGCGATTGTAGCGTTGGGGGAGCTGCGCTTCCGGGAATTGCGCCGCGCCAGCGACGATCTGGCGCGCGCCGCTCTCGAAGACCCGCTGACGGGACTATTGAATCGGCGTGGGTTCGAAGAGGCCGCGACCGCGATGCTCGCGCGTCGGAGTTCGGTCGCGGCGATCATGTGCGACATCGACAGGTTCAAGTCGATCAACGACGCCTACGGGCACGACTTCGGCGACGTCGCCCTGAGCCACGTCGCCCAGATCCTCGTCTCGGCCTCGCGAGGCCGCCGGGCGGCGATCGGCCGGCGCGGCGGCGAGGAATTCGCAATCCTGATCCATGACTGCGGCGTCGATGAAGCCGTCGCGCTCGCGGAAGCCATGCGCGAGGCCTGCGAGACCGTGCCCGTTCGTCATCAAGGTCGCGAGGCGCCCATCACGATCAGCCTCGGCGTCGCCGTCGGCGCTGGCGACAGTCGAGATGTCCGTTCGCTGTTGGCGCGCGCCGACCTGGCGCTTTATCGGGCCAAACGAGAAGGCCGCAACCGCACGCGCATCGACGGCCTTCCCCTGACGGCCGCAGCGTGACCTGGCGTCTAGAGCCGTCAATCCCTTTCGCGGCTCACCAGAGACTGCTCGTGGCGCAGCGCCTCGGCGCCGTCGGTGTATTCGCGGCAGCGGCCGCATCGAGGCTCGCCGCGCCCGCAGTCGGGGCGACCGACCGACATCTACGTGGCGGCCTCGATCGCCGACGGACAGTTCGAGTTCATTTCCGGGTTCGTGTCCCTTGGCGACACACGTCGTGACGATCGTGCGTCCAAATACAGCCAACGACCGTAAAGATCAGTCTCGAGCGCCGCCGAGCGCAGCGCCCATGCGGGCGGGCGCGACAAGACCCTTCTAATGGTGGATGAATCTATTTATATCAACAGTATACGGTGACCGCCCACGGCGGTCGCCTCGCCGCATGTTCACAATGGATTGCGTGCGATCGGACGCGACCATGAATTCGCCTGCATTGCGCCTTCCTCTCAGCAGCCAGCATCGACGCTCGGCGTCCGAGCCATTACGTCCATCGCGCGCCGACAAGACGGCGCGCTGGGACGACGAAGGGAACGCCTATATTGCAAGACCGCAAAGCAGGTCCTGTCGCGGCATGGTCGGTCCGGGACAAAATCGCGAGCGGCGCCGAAGGCGACGCAAGGGAGTCTCGGCGCCCGATCGACCTGCAACCTCGCGTCTTCGCTCAGCGTCGAGACAATGGTCGAAAGCCTGGAGGTCCGGCCCACGGTGGCATCCGTAAAGAAGCGCGAGTTCGATGATCACGGTCGACCGGTCACGGCGCCTGCGCGCCGCATTGACGAGAACCTCCTTTCCTGGGGAGCGCAAATGAGTGCGCGTGTCGTCATCGTTTCCAATCGGGTTGCTGTGCCCGAACTCTCTCGAAGCCCCATGGTGGGCGGCTTGGCGGTCGCAGTAAAGGCCGCTCTCAAGAAGCGCAAAGGACTGTGGTTCGGCTGGAGCGGCGTGGTCGACCAGAGCCCGCTCGCCGAGCCGAGAACGATCGAAACCAACAATATCACCTATTCTCTCATCGACCTCTCCGAGACGGACCATCAGGAATACTACAATGGCCTGGCCAATCGCGTGCTGTGGCCAATCCTGCATTACCGAGTAGATCTCCAGGAGTACTCGCGAGCCGACGCCAGCGGCTATTTGCGCGTCAATCGCCTGTTTGCCGACCGATTGAGCCCGCAGTTGCGGGACGACGACATCATTTGGGTCCACGACTATCATCTGATGCCTTTTGGCCGCGAACTGCGGGCGCGCGGCTACAAGAACCTGATTGGCTTCTTCTTGCACATTCCCTGCGCGCCGCCAGATATCCTGCGGGCGTTGCCATCCCATGAGGCGATTGTCGGGAGCATGGCCTACTATGACCTCGTTGGGTTCCAGACCAACAACGACCGCGACAACTTTGCCCGCTACCTGATCTCTGCAGGTGGACACGAATCACGCGCCGATGTGTTCGAGATCAACGAACGGCAGGTCCGATTGGGCGTGTTTCCCGTCGGCATCGAGACTGCGGCTTTCAACCGACTGGCCCGCTTTGCAATCCGGTCCGCGGAAGTCGTACGGGTACGTGAGAGTATGGAGGGCCTCAAGCTCGTCCTCGGCGTCGACCGACTCGACTACTCGAAAGGCATTCCGCTGCGCATTCGCGCTTTCGAGGCGTTTCTCGACCAGCATCCCGAGTGGCGCGGCCGACTGACGTTGTTGCAGATCACGCCGAAGAGTCGCAGCGAAATCAAGGAATACAGCGACATCGAAACCGAAGTGACGGGCCTGATCGGCCGCATCAACGGGCGCTTCGGAGATGCCGCTTGGACGCCGATCCGCTACATCAACAAGTCGTACTCGCGAACGGCGTTGGCGGGCCTCTATCGAGCCGGCGATGTGGCGATGGCGACGCCGCTTCGCGATGGCATGAACCTGGTCGCCAAAGAGTTCCTCGCTGCCCAGGATCCCGACGATCCCGGGGTCCTGATTCTCTCGCAGTTCGCCGGCGCCGCGGAAAAGCTGGACCAAGCGCTGATCGTCAATCCCCATGAGATCGAAGCCGTCGTCGCGGCGCTGCAGCGCGCGCTGGTCATGGAGCGTGATGAACGGCGGGCGCGACATGCTCCGATGCTGGAATACCTGCTGCGCAACGACATCCGCCGTTGGTCCGACGAGTATCTTTCCGCCCTGTCCGGCAGCAATCAGCGGTTTGGCTTCTTCGGCGGCTTGCGAGCCCTTTTTGGCGGCGGCGCCGAAGTGCGGCGCTGATCGCCGCGGGCCGACCAACTCACCCTCGTCCGGACCGTCGCAGCCATTCCTCCTCGTCGATCGTCTCGACGCCGAGCTCGCCCGCTTTCGTCAGCTTCGATCCGGCGCCGGGACCGGCGACGACGAGGTCGGTCTTTTTCGAGATCGAGCCGGAAACTTTGGCGCCGAGACGTTCGGCGAGCGCCTTGGCTTCGTCGCGCGTCATTTTTTCCAGCGTTCCCGTGAACACCAAGGTCTTGCCGGCGAGCGGGTGGCCGGCGGCGACCGCTTCCATCGGTTCGATGGTCACCTCGTCGACCAGTGCGTCGAGCGCCTTCTCGTTGTGCGCCTCGGCGAAGAAATCGACGACCGCCTCGGCGACGACCGGGCCGACGCCCTCGACATTGGCGAGTTCCTCGGCCGCATTCGGCGCCTGCGCCGATTCGCGCAATGCGGCCAGATTGCCGAAATGGCGCGCCAGCCGACGCGCGTTGGTTTCCCCGACGTGGCGGATGCCGAGCGCATAGAGGAAGCGGTTGAAAGCGATCGTGCGCCGCGCCTCGATCGCGTCGAACAGGTTCTTCGCCGAGGTCTCGCCGAAGCCATCCCAGTCCGCGAGCTTCGTCGCGCCCTCGCCGTCGCGCGCGCGCAAAGTGAAAATATCCGCCGGCGTCGCGATGCGGCCCTTTTCGAAAAACAGCTCGATCTGTTTGTCGCCGAGCCCTTCGATGTCGAAGGCGTTGCGGGAGCAGAAGTGCTTAAGCCCTTCGACCGCCTGCGCCCGGCAGACGAGGCGCCCGGTGCAGCGGCGCACAACGTCCGCTTCGCCCGTCTTTTCGTCGATCTCGCGCAGCGCGGCGGAACCGCACACCGGACAGACTTTTGGGAACTCGTAAGCGCGGCTGTCCTCGGGACGCTTGTCGAGCACGACACCCAGAATCTGCGGAATCACGTCGCCCGCCCGCTGCACGATCACGGTGTCGCCGAAGCGCACGTCCTTGCGCCGGATCTCGTCCTCGTTGTGCAGGCTGGCGTTGGAGACGACGACGCCTCCGACCGTCACCGGCTGCAATTTCGCGACCGGCGTCAGCGCACCGGTGCGGCCGACCTGGATCTCGATCGCCTGGACGACCGTCGTCGCCCGCTCGGCGGGGAACTTGTGCGCGACCGCCCAGCGCGGGCTGCGCGACACGAAGCCAAGGCGCTGCTGCAACGCGAGATCGTCGACCTTGTAGACCACTCCGTCGATATCGTAGCCGAGGCTCGCCCGCCGCTCCTCGATGGCGCGATAATGGGCGAGCATCTCCGCGGCCGAACGACAGAGCTTCATCAGCGGGTTCACGGGCAGCCCGAAGCGCGCGAAGGCTTGCATCGCGCCGGATTGAGTCGGCGCGATCGGCTCGCTGATTTCGCCCCAGGCGTAAGCGAAGAATTTTAGCGGCCGCTCGGCGGTGATGGCGGCGTCGAGCTGGCGCAGCGACCCCGCGGCGGCGTTGCGCGGATTGGCGAAGGTCGACTTGCCCGCCGCCTGCTGGCGCTGATTGAGCGCCTGGAAATCGCCATGCGCCATGTACACTTCGCCGCGCGCTTCGAGCACGCTGGGCGCGCCGGCAAGCCTTTTCGGCGCCGCTGCAATCGTGCGCACGTTGGCGGTGACGTCCTCGCCCTCGAAGCCGTCGCCGCGCGTCGCGGCTGAGACGAGCTCGCCGTGCTCGTAGCGCAGCGAACAGGAGAGGCCGTCGATCTTCGGCTCGGCCACCACCTCGAGCGGCGCCTCCTCGCCGAGGCCGAGGAAGCGGCGCACCCGGGCGCAAAACTCCTCCACCTCCTCGTCGGCGAAAATGTTGCCGAGCGACAGCATCGGCACGACATGCTTGACCTTGGCGAATTTCTCCGACGGCGCCGCGCCGACCTTGCGGCTGAGGGATTCGTCATCGACGAGCTCGGGATGCGCGGCCTCGAGGGCCTGGTAGCGCCGGCGCAGCGCGTCGTAGTCGGCGTCCGAGATGATCGGCGCGTCCTCGCCGTGATAACGGCGGTCGTGCTCGGCGATTTCCGCCCCGAGCCGCGCATGTTCTACGCGAGCGGCGTCGAGGCTGAGCGGATCTGGCGGCGTCGAGGACATGGGACAAGATTTAGAACAGCGCCCGGCCGCGGGGAAGAGGGCTGGCGCCGAGAACCCAATGCCTGGCGCCCGCTCGACGTTTCTGCCCATGTTGCCTTCCGCCGTGACAAAAGAATCGGCGCCCGGAACGATTACCTTTCGCGGCTCAATGGCTGGCCTATGCATCCCCTACCGACGCTTCGCCCCGGGGCCTCGCGGCCCGAAGACGCACGGCTCGGGGCCGATGCGGTTCGCTACTCCTTCATCGCAGCAGACTTTCACCGCCTACTCCTCGCCGGTCTCCCGGCGCACCCCCAATTCAAATCGAAGAGTTTCGCGCGATTTGTTTCCGGGTTCGCGAGGCGATCCCCCGGAAATCGGATGAACAGCCGTCATTGCGCGCTGTAGACGAAGCGCAGCTGCACCATGCCGCCGGTGGGAGGCGGCGGGAACGGCGAGCCGGCGCCGACTGCGTTGAAGGCGGCGCGATCGAGATCGGGCGAACCGCTGGGATCGTCGACCCAACGGTTGACGAGGTCGCCGCGCGCGTCGACGCTGAACACGACGGCGCCGCGTCCGCGTCCGACCGCCGCTGCGGCATCCGGCGGACGGCGGAAATGCGCCATCACCCGGCCGTAGACCATCGACAGGTACGTCGCCTTGGCGTGGCCGCCGCTCACCGGCGATCGCATCGCCGCGCCGCTAAAATCGATATCGGGCAGCGAAGCGAACATCGGCGCGGGCTTCGCCGGAGCCTCGGGCTCGGCCTTGGCGACCGTCTGCGGCGCTGGCGTCGGCGGCGGCGCCGTCTCCTCGGCATTCTCGATGGGAGTCGGCGGGTTCGGCGGCGTCGCTGGCGCCTGCGCTTCGGCGGCTGTGGGTTTGGCCGCCTCGGGACTCGGCGCCGGCCGGGGGCGGTGGCGCTTTGTCGGGCTTGTCCTCATCGCCGGTGTCCTTGTCGGAGCTGCCGGCGCGCGGCGCGTCGGTCGCCGGCTTCTCGTCGAGGTTCGTCAGCGGCGGCGGCTGTTCCTCGGCCTCGGGCGACCGCTGTTCGACGACGATCTCGACCGGGACTTCCTCCGCCGTGGGCGGCGGCGGCGGAAACCGCCCTTCGACGGTGATGGCGACCGTCAACAGCGCATAGAACGCGGCGGCGACGACGAACGCCGCCATGCGCCGGCCGACGTCGCCCGTCGGCCCTTCCGGCGCTTCGTAGAGCCGCTCCTCGCGATGAGCGGCGAAATTTCGAGCCGTCGACGACATGAACCCCGGAGCGCCCCAAGCGCGCGCCCCTCCTATAGCCGGGGCATCCTCGCGCCGGAAGGTCGGGCCGCTCACCGGCTCGCGAGAAACGCGCGCCAGCCGCCGAAGCGCGAGATGTCCTGAGCCCCTTTCACCGCCTCGGCCTCGACCAAAAAACCCTTCGCCTGCGTTCCGTCGTCGAAGGTCAGCGTCCCGACGCCGAGCGGCGCCGGGATTGCGGCGACGAAACGGCCGAAGGCTTCCGCCGACAGCGCATAAATCTCGACCGCGATCGGCGCGCCCTCAGCGGCGCCGACTCTGAGTAGCCCCGGCTTCGGCGGCGTCGTCATCGGCAACGCATAGAGCCGGTAATCGGCCGTCGTGCGCGCCTCGCGCACGAACCTCGCGCCGAGCGCGGAGAGCTCGCCGGCGAGTGGCAGGCCGGCGAGATGCGCGCCGACCACCGCGAGCTTCACGCCCTCGGGCTCCGCGACGGCGGGCGCGGGCTGGGCCGAGCGTCCGGTCGCGCCCATTTCCGCGCCCGAAACGGCGTGTGCGCGCTGAGCGAGGGTGGCGATCAGTCCGTCATCGCCGGCGGGCGCGATCAGGGTCAGGCTCGACGGCAGGCCGTCGCTGCGCACGCCCGCGGGATAAGCGATCGCGCAGAGATCGAGCAGGTTGACGAAATTGGTGTAGGTCCCGAGGTTCGCGTTCGTGCGCACCGGGTCGGCGAGGACTTCGCCGATCGTGTAGAAGCGCGGCATTGTCGGGACCGTCATCACATCGATGGCGCGCCAGGCGGCGGCGGTCTTACGCTTCAATGCCTGCAAACTATAGCCCGCCTCGAACGCCGCCACCGCGTCGAATTTGCGCGCGCCCTCGATGATCTTGCGGGTGACCGGATGCAGCGTGTCCGGGCGCGTCTCGATCAGCGATTTGGTCGCCGCGTAGCGCTCGGCGACCCAGGGGCCTTCGTAGAGCAACCGCGCCGTCTCGTAGAACGGCTCGATGTCGAACTCGACGAGCGTCGCACCGAGGCGAGCGAGTTTTTCGACGTCGGCGCCATAGGCGGCCTCAGCCGCCGCATCGCCGAAGAACAGGCGCTGGCCGGGGCGCGGGACGCCAATCCTGAGATGCGGCGGCGGCGCCGCGAGTTTCGGCGCCGGCAGCGGCTTCGCATAGGGGTCGCGCTCGTCATAGCCTGCGGCGACCGCGAAGGCGGCAAACGCGTCGGCGACGTCGAGGGCGAAGATCGAGACGGTGTCGAGCGTGCGGCAGGCCGGCACGACTCCGCTTGCCGACAGCGCGCCGAGCGACGGCTTGAGGCCGACAATGCCGTTGAGCGCCGCGGGCACGCGGCCGGAGCCCGCGGTGTCGGTGCCGAGCGCGAAGGGCACGAGGCCCGCCCCGACCGCCGCCGCCGAGCCCGAGGAGGAGCCGCCGGGAATGAGATCGGCCCTCAGCGTGTTGCGCGCCACGCCATAAGGCGAGCGCACGCCGACGAGGCCGGTGGCGAACTGGTCGAGGTTGGTCTTGCCGATGACGATCGCGCCCGCCGCCTCGAGCCGCGCCACGACGAAAGCCGAGACTTCCGGCTGGTATTCGAAGGCGGGGCAGGCGGCGGTGGTCGGCAGGCCGAAGACGTCGATATTGTCCTTGACCGCGAACGGAATGCCATAGAGCGGCCGGCCCTCCGGCCCTTCGGACTCGATCCCTTCCGCGAGCTCCAGCGCTTCGTCCCCTGGCCTCAGCGCGATGAACAGCGCCGGGTCGCCGTGCGCGGCGATCTTCGCATAGGTCGCTTCGATCGTATCCGCGATGGCGCCGCGCCCGGCGGCATGCCGCGCAACCAGGGTGGCAATCGTAGAGCTCAAGGGGCGCCCTCCTCGGCTGGCGAGGCAGCGGTTCTGCAACAACCGTGCGAAGACCGATCGCGCCTTTGTAGCCGGGGGCGCCGACCCCGGCCAGCCCCAATCTCAGCGCCGGCGGAGCTGCGGCTCGAACTGCTCACTCCGCTCTTGCCACGGGCGATCTTTGACACTAGAGGTTGCCCCCGCTTCGCAAACGTGAGCCGCCTTAGCTCAGCTGGTTAGAGCGCTAGATTGTGGATCTAGAGGTCCCCCGTTCGAGCCGGGGAGGCGGTACCATCCACCGTGCGACTTGCCAATCAGCCTCGAGACTTGGTCGGCGGCGGGGGAGGAGATGATCGATGCGCCTGCAGGGCAAGGCCGCCATCGTCACCGGCGCCGCCTCGGGTTTCGGCGCCGGCATCGCCGAACGGTTCGCGGCGGAAGGCGCGAAGGTCGCGATCCTCGACATCAACGGCGAAGGCGCGCGGCGCCAAGCGGAAAAGATCGGCGTCAACGCACTGGCGATCGCCTGCGATCTGACGCGCGCCGATGACGTCGACGAAGCCGTGAGCGAAACGCTCGCCGCCTTCGGCCGGCTCGACTGCGTTGTCAACAACGCCGGCTGGACGCATCGCAACAAGCCGCTCCTCGAGGTGACGGAAAAGGAATTCGACCGCATCTATGCGATCAACGTCAAAGCCATTTATCTGATGACCCGCGCCACGACTCCGATCCTCAGCGCAGGCGGCGGCGGCTCGGTCATCAACATCGGCTCGACGGCGGGCGTGCGCCCGCGCCCCGGGCTGACCTGGTACAACGGCTCGAAGGGCTTCGTGAACCTGGTGTCGAAGTCGATGGCGGTCGAGCTCGCGCCACTGAAAATCCGCGTCAACTGCATCGCCCCGGTGCTCGGCCAGACCGGCCTGACCGAGGATTTCATCGGCGGCCCGATGACCCCCGAGCGCATGCAGGCGTTCCTCGACACCATTCCGCTCGGCCGCATGTCGAAACCCTCCGACATCGCCGCAGCCTGCGTCTTTCTCGCCAGCGACGAAGCCGAGTTCATCACCGGCGTCGTGCTGCCGGTAGACGGGGGGCGGACGATTTGACAGAATCTGACGCTTGGCGGGATCGGCCGTCCGACGGCTGCAACCGACCCGACGGTGACGTTCCGCGGCGGAGAGCCAATAGCTGCACTCGGTTGGAGAGTCGAGAAAGGGCGCGTTGCAGGACAATCGGGTGAAGGAAGTAGGTAACTAGCGAGCAAACTGCTGAATCAGTCACAGTCCTCTGATTCGTCGTTGTAGGACTTCGATAGAAAGGGGGGCGGGCTCGTTGCGGCTCAAACCCAGAGTGTTTTCGATTACATTGTTTTCCTTGATTATTTCGAGCCTTTGCGAGACCCGCGGTAGCCGGGGAGGTGGTCTACCCGCTGAGGGAAGTGCTGTTTCTCTGTCTGCTGGCGATCCTGGCCGGTGCGGAGACCTTCGTCGACATCGCCCGTTTCGGCCAGGGCAAACTCGGTTTGTTGCAACGTTTCGCCGATTTCAAGCACGACGCGCCGCCGCACGACCGGCTCAGCGAGATTTTCGCCGCCCTCGACGTCGAGGAGTTCCAGCGCTGCTTTGCCGCCTGGACCGCCCGCTTCGGCGGCGTTCCCGAGGGCGTCGTCGCCCGGGCGTTGAACGTCTTCCCGCAGGCCTTGCAGCGATAGCGAGGCCGACCGCTGGCTTGTCCCCAAGCGACGATTTCCCTCGAAGCGCAATGCCGACAGCCTTTGACCTCGACCTTGCGATGAACGATCGCCGCGACCGTCTCAATGGTCTCGACCCCGTCCGGATCCGACCCCTCCGGCGTCAGCGCCCCAACCGGCTCTTTCTCGCAACTCCTCGAATCCTGACGCCTCTTCGCTTCGGCCGGCGCGACTGGCACCGCGCGCGCGGGCTCGCTCTCGATGTCGGACAGCGCCGACAAAGCCCGTCTGCGCTGCGCCAAATCCAAGCGCGGCACACCCGTGAGCCAGATTTCGAATTCCCCCGAATCCAACCCCGCCTCCCCGAGCCGACGACCAACGTTCGGCAGCTTAGCCAATCTCAATAAGATTCGCTATAAGAGCGAAAACGCCTCCTCGCTGTTTGGCGTGGGTCGAGGGCTTCGAAGCCTTGCCGTAGGAGAGGGCTCGCCCCACCCGAGATGTTTCTTGGTTCGGCTGGAAAGGGCCGTTTCTTCGTCCCGGCCTGACGACCCGCCCAACCCCCATGCAGCAAAAGGCCTTCGACCGCCTCGACATCTCCATCGCCTGCACCCAGTAGCCGTGTCCGAAAATCGGCTTGCCATGAGCAAGATCAATGGCTTATACATCGTGAAAGAAGGAACCTCCGACTAGGTGTTCGCGAATTCGCAAAGGCGTAAATATGCGTTTGTCAGTGTTATCCCTGCAAGCCGAATTATACGCAATCTGTCAATCGAATCCCAGCCTCGAGCGCTTCTTTAGCGGGGACGTATTTGCCTGCGCGGAACACCTGCCGCACCAGAATCCATTCGTCGGCGCCCGCCACCTCGACGCCTCCGGGCTTTTCCATGCCGATCAGGCCTGGCGGCGCGTCGGCCGGCCTTCCCGTCAACTGGGCTTTGGAAATGCCGAGCGTCGAATCCGCCAGTTTGGTCCGGGGGGCGCCCCAAGGCGAAGGGAACGGGAAAAAATCAGCCGCCCGAACAAAATCGACGATTCGCCGCGCCGGCCAACTCCAACAAAGGTTCCCGCTCGCAGGCGGGCCGCGACCGAAATACTCGCGCTTGGTCAGATCCTGCGGCGACAACGGTATGTTCGACGGCCCTCGAGCCGCCGCTTCCAACAGCCGCAAAACCAGCGGAACCCCCGCGCTCACGCACTTGGAGGTCAGCGACAAACCTGTGTCTTCGCTATCGATGTCGACAGCTTCCTGATAGATGATGGGCCCAGCGTCGATATCGCCCCCTAGCTTGTGCAACGTGACTCCGTGCGTCTTTTCGCCTCGGTAGATCGCCCAGCATACCGGGTTCAGCCCGGCGTAGCGAGGCAGAGGGCCCGGATGAAGATTAAAGCTTCCGAGACGCGGCGCCGCCAGGATTTCCTTCCGGATCAAGTAGAGCGAGTGGATGTTGAGAATCATGTCCACGCCGGCGTCGCGCACCTCAGCGGCGAAACTCGAATCCTTGACCAGTTCTGCCGGCCAGGTCGCGTATCCAAGTTTGCTCGCCAGGCCCCAAAGACCCAGCCCAGGGTGCGCCCCTGGGCGAGACGACATGACGGCGACAATCCGAGCGCCGGTTTCCGCCAGCGATTGCAGGACCCGCGCCCCCGCCGCTTGCTCACCTATCAGCAGCACGTTCATGCAAGCCGCCGATCGATTGTGTGACGACGGCCACGGCGCTATGCTCCCGTCGACATGTCGAACCATGCGCCGCTCTGACGGGGAGACGCGGACATATCTTTCGCAAGCGCCTCGCCGCAATTCATCGCCCGGCGCCTTTGCGCAATTGTTCTGAAACAATCATGCAAAGCGGGCCGACAATCGTCATCTTCTCCGGGTCGAGCTCCTCGAAATCGACTTGACCGTCGAAGCGCTCCCCTGCGCCGAGCATCATGTCGACGAAGGTGAGCGAGTCGAGCAGTCCCGACAGCAACAAATCGTAATCGTCGCGAAGATCGACCAGCGGGGCCTTGCCGCGCTCCTTCAACTTCGCATTGAGGAAGGCTGCAACAAATGCGCGAACGTCGTCTGGGGTAGGGTTGCTCACGTCTCGCCTCGTAAAATCGTCGCTAGGGCGTTGCGGTCGAACTTGTCGTTGGCGTTGCGGGGCAGTCTGCTCATGAAATGCAGCCTTCTCGGCGCCATGTATTCAGGCAGTCGAGAGGCGATCTCAGTGTGCAACCGATCGACCTCCGTCGACTCCCCTTCTATAAACACTTCGATCCCGTCGCAGCTGCTCGAGCTCGGCGGCCATCCGACCGCCACGACGCCCTCCATTCCCGAGACCTGCCGCACAACGGCTTCGACTTCTCCAAGTTCGACCCTGTGTCCGAGCACTTTTACCTGGAAGTCTATTCGGCCGACATAAGTCAGGGGGCCGTGACCTACGGGCCGACGGACGCGGTCGCCAGTGCGGTAGAAGATTTCGGTCTTGCCAAAGGGAACCACGAAGGCTGCATCGGTTCTTTCGCGGTCCCTCCAATATCCGAGCGACATTTGCGGGCCGTTCATCAACAGCTCGCCGATCTCGCCGGGCGCGACTTGTTTCAGACTGTCGTCGACGACCAGAGCGTTCATTCCAGGATACGGATATCCGATCGGCACGATGCCGAGTTCCGACTCCCTTGCCGATCGTTCAGGGTCCCACCTGTAGGACGTGCAGGCGATCGTCAGTTCCGTTGGGCCGTAAAGGTTCTCCAGGACGGTATTCGGCGCTGCCCTCAGCCAAGCTTCGGCGGAACTGACCGGCAGGGCCTCGCCACAGAACAGGCTAAGTCTGAGCGACGGGAACCTATCCGCTTTCAGCAACCCCAACCGCTTCATGAAAGCGACCGTCGAAGGCGCCGAGAACCAGATTGTCAGCCCCCGGTCTTGAATGAACTGTCCCGGGTTGATCAATGTCTTTTGCGAAGGACAGCACAGGCACGCTCCCCGTTTCCAGCAAACGAACATGTCGAAGGCCGAAAGATCGAAGGTCAACTCGAACATCTGGGTCATGACGTCCTGCTCGGAAATATCGAACCGAACCGCCATATAGTCGACGAAAGAAACGACATTCCGATGCGCGACCATCACCCCCTTCGGAATTCCGGTGCTGCCCGAGGTGAAGAGCAGATAGGCAATCGCGTCTCGATTGACCGCGGGCTCACGCCAGGCGGCCGACGGTGCGAGATCCGCCGCGCCGACGATAATGTTCTGAGGCCATCGTTTGCGTTGGCGTCCGACGTCCGGCAGGTCGGGGCATATCACCAGCAGCCGCCGCGGGTCCCCATCCAAAATAGCATCGAGCTGGGGCAACGATTCTGTATCGACGACGATCGACCGGGCCTGCGAGCGTTCGAACATCAGTCGCGATCGCATGAGCGGAAAGGTCGGGTTCAGCGGCACGTACCCGTATCCGCTGGACAGAGCCCCCAAGACACCGGCAAACGCGGTTGCGCTGCGACGGGCGAACACGGCGGTGAGAGGCGCGCTCGAATCTTCCGGATGCGCTTGGATCGTGGCCGCTATCCTGAGCGCGGTTTCGCGAAGCCGCGCGTAAGTGAGCGTTTCCCCCTGAACAATGAGCGCCGGGCGTTCTGGAAATCGCTCCGCCGAGCGCAGGAATCCCATCCACAAGCCGGAGCGGTTCGGCTGGATGATCCGTCGAGCATCGGACTTTGCAAAAGTCGGGTCGGGCGATTGATTGAGGCCCATCATGCGCGCCAATCCCCGGTGACATGCGCGCGAGCGCCGCCGCCGGCGAGCCCGGTCGGGTCTGTCTGATCGGCAAGAGACGGCAGGTTCGGGCCAAGGATATCAGGGCGCCGACAGGTCGGCGCGCCAACGGCGGCGACCGGCGTTGGTTGAACCAAACGGCTCGCCGCGCCCGCTTTCCGGCGCGCAACGATCGATGCCTCGTCGACTGTAGCCATATCCCTCTTGCCGATTACGACGACGAGCGCCGTTTCTCCCACCCCTAGCCCGTCGAACAGGATTGAGACGGTTCGCCTCCGGACCCGCGCGTCCGCGCGCCAACCACCTCAGAACCATTGCTTCACGAAAGTTTCGATCCGATTACTTCGCTCGCCGAGAGCGCCCTCTTTCCAACCGCGCGGCTGCGTGCGAGCCCGGCGGCGATGGTGACGATTTCGAGGCCGCGCGACGCCGCGCCGTCGAGCGCGCGCTGAAACAGCCCTGGCGTGCAGCCGAACGGACTCGGCGCCGGCGCAATGTCATGAGAATAAAAGATTAGCCATCCGTTCGAACGCACTACGGCGTCCAAATGGCAGACGAGCCGCACCGGCGTCAGCCGTTCGTCCGCCAGATCGATGCAACGCAGAAACTGCGGATCGAATTCGCCGGCGATGATTCCCGGCGCGACGCTGCGGCTGGAGGCGACAAGGCCATAAAGCTGGCGTTTGCGGGCGAACGCGACGAGGCCGTAAGGATAAGCGAAATTGGCGGGGCGGAGGCCTTCGTCGATCGATTCCAGCCATTCCCTGTTCTTTTGCAGGTCGTCACGAAAACCGCGAGCGGAAAAATCGCCCACCGCCCGGTGGACGTGGCCGTGAAGACCGATTTCGTGGCCGTTGCGGTGGAGCTGGCGCAGGATTTCGCGATCCATCAGGGCGTAGTCCCAGTCGCTGCGCCCGCTCAGGCCCGAGGCGATGTAATAGGTTCCGCGCCCGCCCATTTTTTCCAGCCGTTCGCCGCCCGTCAGGCCAGCGCTCGCAGCAGCGTCGTCGAACGTGAAGCTAACCATCGGAGCGACGTTGACGAGCCGCCTGCGTTCGAGCGCGACATGGCGGCCCAAGCGCGAGGAGATCTTGCGCCGCAATATCGCGAGGGGTCCGTCCGGGCGATTGAAGGGCGATTCGGCGCAAACGTCGTTTGGCGCCGCAACACAGAGCGACGCCTCGTCCGGCGCGAGGGCGTCGTCGTTCGCCTGGTTTGACATTCGACCTCCGTCGTCAGGCGCCCCGGCACGAGACATAGGCGGGCCTGACGTGTTGTGCGCCGCGCGATGCGGCGCTAGGGCCCCAGGACGACCAACTCGGTGTACGCGAGGTCGCCGAGGCCGGGCGCGGCCGGCCCTTTGAAGTATTTCGGCGAAAGGCGTCCGGCAACGAACCATCCGACCAGCCCCGGCGCCGGTCCCATCGCGTCCACCACGCAAAGCGGCCCGCTGCGAAACAGCAGGTATCGTCCGATCGCGTTGGCGAACCGCACGAATTCGCTCATATCGCGGCAATAGATCAGATGAGGGCAGGGAATGCGGTTGCGCACGATCGCTCGCGGCTGAAAGACGATCGGGTAGGCCAGGCCATCCTCCAGGCAGATGAGCGCGCGGCATCCCAACGCCGCATGGTCGGCCAGAATTTGCCGCTCGTTCTCCGGCAGAAGAGCGGCCTCGGGTCGGTCAGCGGCGAAGGCGACGACACGGACGCCGCTGCGGCGGGCCGACAGGATCGGCGCCACGATCGTCTGGCCGCGAGAAAAGGGAAGGAAGCCCAAAGCTTCGATCGTCTTTCGCGTGTGCGCGGCGGGCGAGATATTGAGGTATGTGACGCCCGGACGCTTCACCGCGTTCATGTGCAGGACGAGCGAATGGCCGCGGTGCTCCTCGTCCACGCACCAACTCGATAGGTTGCAACGGACGGCGCCGCTTTTCGCCGGGTCACGCCGGGAAAAAATCTGCAGCTGGACGCCGACGACTTTCCCGTCGACGACCAGGGCGTGGCCGTAACGCGGATAGTCGTCGATCGCCGGGCGCCGCGCCATCCGCTCGAGCGCGCGCTCCCAGTAGTGCCGGGGACGCCCCGGGAATCCGCGTTGCAGGCAAGCGATGACGGCTTCGATATCGTCGTCGTCGATCACGCGGCAAACAACTTTGGTTTGATCAGATGTCCGCATTTCAGTCGTCGGGCGCGCCTCACGAAGGATTCGTTGCGACAGCCTATGACTCTGTCGCCGTCGGCTCAAGGTTGCGCCCCTGTCTTGTTGCAACTTGGCTTATATTAAGTAAATATTGAGGCAGTTGCAAAACGTCGAGTGCGGCCGGAATTTTCAAATTTCCGGGTGATTTTTCAACGGCAGCGAACCATCGGCGACCGGTTTCTGGTATGCCGATTCTGCTAGGAACAACAAGCAGAAAG
>JBKQKS010000237.1:0-2717 GCA_052147395.1 Roseiarcus sp. | reverse complement strand
ACCCCGGCCGCGGCGACAACCGGGGTCGGCGCCCCCGGCTACACCGAGGCGTCCGATGAAATCCGTGATCCCGCTCACGACCGTGCTCGTCGTCATCGTCGCGCTGTGGTATGGCTTCGCGGTGTGGATGAACGCGCCGCTGCAGCGCGACCTCTACGCCAATGCGGACCGCGCCAACTATACGGCCGCCGAGCTCGTCGTCGATTCGCTGAACATGGAGCGGCCAAAACTGCCGGCGCCGCATCAGATCGTCGGCGAGCTCTATCGACTGCTGATCGCGACGCCGCCGGACTCCAAGCGTGGCCTCGTCTATCACGCCGGCATCACGCTCACGGAGACGCTGATCGGCTTCCTCATCGGCGCCGCGCTCGGCATCGGCCTCGCCATCGCCATCGTCTATGTCGGGCCGCTCGACCGTTCGCTGATGCCGTGGATCGTCGCCTCTCAGACGGTGCCGATCATCGCGCTGGCGCCGATGATCGTGGTCATCCTCAACCAGTTCGACGTCGGAGGGATGACGCCGAAAGCGGTGATCGCCGCCTATCTCTCGTTCTTTCCGGTCACCGTCGGCATGGCCAAGGGCCTCCGCACGCCCGATCCGTTGCAACTCGATCTGATGCGCACCTATTCGGCGACGCCGATGCAGACGCTCATCAAGCTGCGCGCGCCGGCGAGCGCGCCGTTCTTCTTCGCCAGCATGAAGATCGGCGCGGCGGCGGCGCTGGTCGGCGCGATCGTCGCCGAGGTGACGAAGAGCGAGGACGGCGGGCTCGGCGCGCGGCTGCTCGCCGGGTCCTATTATGGACAGACTGTGCAGATCTGGGCGGCGCTGGTGACGGCCGCGGCGCTTTCCGGCGCGCTCGTCGGGCTCATCGATCTCGTCGGCCGCGTCGTGCTCGAGCGCATGGCGTTTTCGACATGAGGGCGAAGCCGCTCAACGATCTGATCCCGCCGCTGGCGTTCGGCGCCGGCGTGCTGCTGTTGTGGGAGGTGTTCGTGCGCACCTCTGGCGTGCCGACCATCATCCTGCCGGCGCCGTCGGCGATTTTTATGCGCCTCGTCACGTCGGCGCCGACGCTCGCCGCCGACTTCGTGCAGACGATGCGCGGCATGCTCGCCGGCTATCTGATCGGCAGCGCGGCGGGGCTCGCGGTCGCGGTCGTCATCGACCGTTCGCCGTTCTTGCAACGCGGCCTGCTGCCGCTCGGCAATCTCGTCTCGGCGCTGCCGATCGTCGGCATCGCGCCGATCATGGTGATGTGGTTCGGCTTCGACTGGCAGTCGAAGGCGGCGGTGGTCGTCATCATGACGTTCTTCCCGATGCTGGTGAACGCCGCCGCCGGGCTCGCCAGCGCCGGGCAAATCGAGCGCGATCTGATGAAGACCTATGCGGCGAGCTACGAGCAGACGCTGATGAAGCTGCGTCTGCCGGCGGCGCTGCCGTTCGTGTTCAACGCGCTCGAGATCAACACCACGCTCGCCATGATCGGCGCCATCGTCGCCGAGTTTTTCGGCACGCCGACAGTGGGCATGGGCTTTCGCATTTCCACCGAGGTCGGACATCTCAGCATCGACATGGTGTGGGCGACGATCGTTGTCGCGGCGGCTACGGGATCGGCGTTCTATGCGCTGGTCGCCTGGATCGAGCGTCGCGCGACGTTCTGGCATGCCTCGTATCGGACGAGGCGAGTCTAGAGGAGGAGTGGTTGATGAACAAACTGGCTTGGGCAACTATGGCTGTAGCGGCGACGATGGTCGCCGGCGCCGCGCACGCCGCCGACAAGGTGACGCTGCAATTGAAGTGGGTCACGCAGGCGCAGTTCGCCGGCTATTATGTCGCCAAGGACAAGGGGTTCTACAAGGACGAGAACCTCGACGTCACGATCAAGCCGGGCGGGCCGGACATCGCGCCCGAGCAGGTGCTCATCGGCGGCGGCGCCGACGTCGTCATCGACTGGATGCCGGGGGCGCTGGCGGCGCGCGAGAAGGGCGCGGCGATGGTCAACATCGCCCAGCCGTTCAAGCGCTCCGGCCTGGAGCTGACTTGCCGCGCCGACACCGGCATCAAGACTCCGCAGGACCTGAAGGGCCGCACGCTCGGCGTCTGGTTCTCCGGCAACGAATATCCTTTCCTCAACTGGATGAGCAAGCTCGGCTTCAAGACCGACGGTTCGCCAGGCGGCGTGAAAGTGTTGAAGCAGGGCTACAACGTCGACCCGCTGATTCAGAAGCAGGCCGATTGCATCTCGACGATGACCTACAACGAGTATTGGCAGGTCATCGACGCCGGCTACAAGCCGAGCCAACTTGTCGTCTTCAAATACGAGGACGAAGGGGTCGCGACCTTGGAGGACGGGCTCTACGTCCTCGAAGGCAAGCTCGGCGACGGCAACTTCGTCAACCGCATGGCGAAGTTCGTCAAAGCTTCCATGAAGGGCTGGGACTACGCCCGCAAGAATGTCGACGATGCGACCAAGATCGTGCTGGCCGCGGACACCACCGGCGCCCAGACGGAAAAGCACCAGAAGCGCATGATGGGCGAAATCGCGAAGCTCTTGGACGCCGGCGACGGCAAGCTCAACCCCGCCGATTACGACCGCACGGTCTCCGAGCTCCTGTCGGGCGGTTCCGACCCGGTGATCACCAAGAAGCCCGAGGGCGCCTGGACGCACAAAATCTACGACGCGATGAAGTAAGCGCGCCTTTCATTTGAAAAC
>JBKQKS010000236.1:0-7159 GCA_052147395.1 Roseiarcus sp. | reverse complement strand
CGGCTAGATTGCTTCGCTGCGCTCGCAATGACGATGGAAAGGTTGCGACAATTTCTTTCGCCCTATTGCCCGGCGGCCGCTCCGGGCCGGCGTCACCTCGCAGCGCCCGCGGCGGCGCGCACGATCTGATAGCCGGTGCGGCCGAGATACCAGATCGGGGCGCTCCAGATATGCACCAGACGGGTGAACGGGAAGACGAGGAAAATCGTCATGCCGACCAGCATGTGGATCTTGAAGATCGGGCTCGCGTCGGCGACGAGCGCGGCCGCGCCCGGCTGCAGCGTCAGGATGCCCTGCGCCCAGGCCATGAATTTCACCATCTCATGGCCGTCGAGATGTTTTGCGGAGACGGCGATGGTCGAAAGCCCTAGCCCGAGCTGAACCAACAGCAGGATGATGATCGCCGTGTCGCCAAAACTCGAGGTTTTGCACACGCGCGCATCATTCAGCCGACGGTCGACCAGCATCGCCGCGCCGATGAAGCCGGCGATTCCGGCTACGCCGCCGCCGACGATCGCCAGCTCCTGCTTGAAACTGTGGCTGATCCCCAACGCGTCAATGACCGCAATCGGCGTCAGCAGGCCAAACAAGTGGCCGACGAAGACGACGAGGATGCCGACATGGAACAGGTTCGAGCCCCAGATCAACTGGCGGCGCCGCAGCAGCTGCGACGAGCCCGAGCGCCACGTGTATTGCTCGCGATCGAAGCGGATGAGGCTGCCGAGCAGAAACACGGTGAGGCAAAGATAGGGATACCAGCCGAACAAGGCGGAGTTGAGCGCTTCCGACATGACTTCGTCCTTCAGGCTTCGAGCCGGCGCGCGTCGCGGCGTCCCGCGCGCACCTGCGTGCGCAATCGGTCGACGGCGCAATCGTCCTTGGCCGCTCCCGCGCCGAAGCGCACGGCCTCTTCCTCCCAGGCGGCGTCGAGATCGCCGGGTTCGGCGGTTTCGTCCGCCCGCGTCGCCTCTGCCGCGCCGGTAAAAGCGCGCGCGGCGGCGAACACGGCGGCGTAGGGCGAACGGCGTTCGTCGAGCCGCGCCTCCAGCGCGCCGATCACCTCGGCCGCAGCAGATAAATGCTCGCGCGCTTCTGCGAGCGGCCGCGTCGCGAGAAACTCGAGGAACAGCGGCAGAAAATCCGGCAGCTCGCGCGCGTAAATCTCGAGGCCGGCGCTCTCGTAGAGCGCGGCGAGGTCCACCATCGCCTGACCGCGGTCGCGGCTCTCGCCATGCACATGCTCGAACATGTTGAGCGACAGCCGGCGCGTGCGGTCAAACAAGCCGACGTAGCGTTCCTGCAACTCATAGAGATCGCACGTGCGCAGATCGGCGATCAGCGTCTGCAAACGGTCGCGCCCGGGCGCGTCGGCGAGCGCATCCTCGACCTCGTCGAGGTCGGCCCTCAGCTCCTCGGTGGGGTAGGCGAGCAGCCGCGACAGCGCCGCCAGCGCCGGCGTGACGATCTCTATCGTCATCGCTCGACCTCCATCGGCTTCGGCGGCGCCTTCGGCCGCCGCGTCGAGAACAGGTTGGTGGTCGTGCGTCCGCCCGAGCAGCTGTTGCCGAACGAGATCCCGCATTCGCCGCGCAGCTCCTGCGCATCCTCAGTCTGCTCGCGCTTCACGGTGGGAAGCACGAAGCGGTCCTCGTAATTGGCGATCGCCATCGTCTTGTACATCGCTTCGATGGTCGCGCCGGTGAGGCCCACTTTGGTCGCGATGGTCTCGTCGGGTTGTCCCAGCACCGATTTCGCGCGCATAAAAGCGCGCATCGCCAGCATGCGTTCGAGCGCCGTCGCGACCGGCGCCTGGTCGCCGGCGGTGAGCAGGTTGGCGAGGTATTTCAGCGGAATGCGCAGCGAGCGCACGTCGGGCATGTCGCTTTGCACACCGATCTTGCCGGCCGCGGCGGCGGACTGGATCGGCGACAGCGGCGGCACATACCAGACCATCGGCAGCGTGCGGAACTCGGGATGCAGCGGGAACGCGACCTTCCAGTCGAAAGCCAGCTTCCAGATCGGCGAGCGCCGGGCCGCCTCGATCCAGGCGTCCGGCAGGCCGTCGGCGCGCGCCTGCGCGACGACCTTCGGATCGTTGGGATCGAGGAACACGTCGAGCTGGCGCTGGTAGAGATCGGTCGCGGCCTCGGCGCTCGCGGCCTCGGCGATGCGGTCGGCGTCGTAGAGCACCACGCCGAGATAGCGGATGCGGCCGACGCAGGTCTCCGAGCACACCGTCGGCTCGCCGGCCTCGAGCCGGGGATAGCAGAGAATGCACTTCTCCGATTTTCCCGACGACCAGTTGTAGTAGATCTTCTTATAAGGACAGCCGGAAACGCACATGCGCCAGCCGCGGCATTTGTCCTGATCGATGAGGACGATGCCGTCCTCCTCGCGCTTGTAGATCGCGCCCGAGGGGCAGACCGCGACGCAGGCCGGGTTGAGGCAGTGTTCGCAGAGGCGCGGCAGATACATCATGAAGGTGTTTTCGAACTCGCCGTAGATGGCCTTCTCCACGCCTGCGAAATTGACGTCGCGCGAGCGCTTGGCGAATTCGCCGCCGAGGATCTCCTCCCAATTCGGACCGGCCACGATCTTCTCCATCCGCTCGCCGGATATGAGCGAGCGCGGCCGCGCGGTCGGAACGGCCTGCGATTCCGGCGCCTGCTGCAGATGCTCGTAATCGAAGGTGAAAGGCTCGTAATAGTCGTCGATCTCGGGCAGGTCAGGATTGGCGAAGATCTTGCCGAGGATCATGAACTTCGAGCCCATCTGGGGCTCGAGCCGGCCCTCGCCCGCGCGCCGCCAACCGCCGTTCCACTTCCTCTGGTTCTCCCATTGGTTGGGATAGCCGACGCCGGGCTTGGTCTCGACGTTGTTGAACCAGGCGTATTCGACGCCCTCGCGGCTGGTCCAGACGTTCTTGCAGGTGACCGAGCAGGTGTGACAGCCGATGCACTTGTCGAGGTTGAGCACCATGCCGATTTGCGCGCGCACTTTCATTCTGCGGCCTCCTTCGGCTGGGCGGCCAAGGGTTCCTCGAGCCAGTCGACGCTCGCCATCTTGCGCACCAGGATGAACTCGTCGCGGTTGGCGCCGACCGTTCCATAGTAGTTGAAGCCGTAAGCCAGCTGCGCGTAACCGCCGATCATATGAGTTGGCTTCAGGATGACGCGCGTGACAGAGTTGTGGATGCCGCCGCGGTTTCCCGTCGTCTCCGAGCCCGGCGTGTTCACGATCTTCTCCTGCGCGTGATACATCAACATCATGCCGGGCATGATGCGTTGCGACACTACGGCGCGGGCGGTGAGCGCGCCGTTGGCGTTGTAGGCCTCGACCCAGTCGTTGTCGGCGATTCCCGCCGCTTTCGCGTCCTGTTCCGAGATCCAAACAACCGGGCCGCCGCGGCTCAGCGTCAGCATCAGGAGATTGTCGGTATAGGTCGAGTGGATGCCCCATTTCTGGTGCGGCGTGATGAAGTTGAGCGCGATCTCCTCGTTGCCGTTCGGCGTGCGCTGCGAAAGCGCGGCGATGGCCTTCATATCCACCGGCGGCTTCCAGGTGACGAAGTTTTCGCCGAAGGCGCGCATCCACAAATGGTCTTGATAGAGCTGCTGCCGGCCGGAGAGCGTGCGCCAGGGGATCAGCTCGTGGACGTTGGTGTAGCCGGCGTTGTAGCAAACCTTCTCGCTCTCGAGCCCGGACCAGGTCGGCGACGAGATGATCTTGCGCGGCTGGGCGACGATGTCGCGGAAGCGAATTTTTTCGTCCTCTTTCGCTTCGGCGAGGTGGGCGTGCTCGCGGCCTGTCGCCTTGGACAGCGCGTTCCAGGCCTTGACCGCGACCTCGCCGTTGGTCTCAGGCGCCAGCGTGAGGATCACTTCGGCGGCGTCGATGTCGGTGTCGATCTTTGGGAGGCCCTTGGTTGGGCCGTCGGCGCGCGCGCCGTTCAGCGCTGCGAGCGCGGCGACCTCGGGCTCGGTATTCCAGGCGATGCCCTTGCCGCCGTTGCCGATCTTCGCCATCAGCGGCCCGAGCGCGGTGAAGCGGGCGTAGGTGTTGGGATAGTCGCGCTCGATTGCGGTGACCGCCGGCATGGTCTTGCCCGGAATCGGTTCGACCTCGCCGCGCTTCCAGTCTTTGACGTCGAGCGCCTGCGCGATCTCGGCGGGCGTGTCGTGCTGGATCGGCGTCAGCACGACGTCGGTTTCGACGCCGAGAACCTCCGGCGCGACGCTCGAGAACGCCTTGGCGATGCCCTTGTATATCTCCCAGTCGGAGCGCGCCTCCCAGGGCGGGTCCACCGCGGCCGACAGCGGATGGATGAACGGATGCATGTCCGAAGTGTTGAGGTCGTTCTTCTCGTACCAGGACGCGGTCGGCAGCACGATGTCGGAATAGACGCAAGTCGTCGACATGCGGAAGTCGAGCGTGACCAGAAGGTCGAGTTTTCCTCGCGGCGCCTCGTCATGCCATTTCACCTCGCGATTGCGCACGGCGCCCTCCGTGCCGAGATCGTCGCGCATCACGCCGTGCTCGGTTCCGATGAGGTGTTTGAGGAAATATTCGTGGCCCTTGCCGGAGGATCCGAGCAGGTTGGAGCGCCAGACGAACAGATTGCGCGGCCAGTTGGCGGGATCGTCGGGATCGTGACACGAAAGCTCGAGTTCGCCGCTCTTCAGCGCGCGGGCGACAAAATCCTTCGGCTCGAGGCCGGCGGCCTTGGCGCGCGCCGCGACAGTCAACGGATTCTGTTTGAACTGTGGCGCCGAAGGCAGCCAGCCCATGCGCTCCGCGCGCACGTTGTAGTCGATAAAACTCTGCGCCCAATCGCCTTCGGGCGCCGTCGGCGACAGGATTTCGGCGGTCGTCAGCGTCTCGTAGCGCCATTGATCGGTGTGGGCGTAGAAGAACGAGGTCGAGTTCTGCTGGCGCGGCGGGCGCGCCCAGTCGAGCGCGAAGGCGAGCGCCGTCCAGCCGGTCTGCGGCCTGAGCTTCTCCTGGCCGACGTAATGCGCCCAGCCGCCGCCGGATTGTCCCACCGCCCCGCAGAACGCCAGCAGGTTGATCACCCCGCGGTAATTCATGTCCATGTGGTACCAATGGTTGAGCCCCGCGCCGAGAATGATCATCGAGCGGCCGTGGGTCGCCTCCGCATTGGCGGCGAATTCGCGGGCGACCGTCACGATCTGGTCGCGCTTCACGCCGGTTACGCGCTCGGCCCAGGCCGGCGTGAACGGCGTGTCGTCGTCATAGGAGCGCGCGACGTTGGCGCCGCCAAGGCCGCGGTCGAGCCCGTAGTTGGCCATCATCAGATCATAGACGGTCGCGACCCGGATTTTCGCGCCGCCGTCGCCAGCGAGCGTGCGCGTCGGCACGGCGCGCAGGAGAATCTCGCCGTGGGTCGTCGCGGTGAACGGGGCGACCGCGCGGCCGCCGAAATAGGGGAACGCGACCTCGGCGATGTCGGCATTTTCACCTGCGAGCGTGAGCCGGAGTTTGGTCGGGCGGCCCTTGCCGTCCTTTTCTTCGAGGTTCCATTTGCCGGTCTCGCCCCAGCGGTAGCCGACAGCGCCCAGCGGCGCGACGGGCGCGTCGCTCGCCTCGTCGATGGCGACCGTCTTCCACTCGGGATTGTTGGTCTCGCCGAGCGCTCCCGGCAATTCGGATGCGCGCAACAGCCGCTCGGGAACGAGGCGGCCGTTGTCATCGACGAGCCTCACCAGCATCGGCATGTCGGTGAAGCGGCGCACGTAATCCTGGAAATAGGCAATTGTGCGGTCGAGATGAAATTCGCGCAGGATCACATGGCCCATCGCCATCGCGAGCGCCGAATCCGTGCCCTGTTTGGGGTTGAGCCAGATGTCGGCGACTTTGGTCGCCTCGGCGTAGTCGGGGCTGACGACGGCGCTCTTCGTCCCGCGATAGCGCGCCTCGGTATAGAAATGGGCGTCCGGCGTGCGCGTCTGCGGCACGTTCGAGCCCCAGATGATGAGGAAGCCGGCGTTGTACCAATCGGCGCTCTCGGGCACGTCGGTCTGCTCGCCCCAGGTTTGCGGCGAAGCTGGCGGCAGATCGCAATACCAGTCGTAGAACGACATCGAGACGCCGCCGATCAGCGACAGATAGCGCGAGCCTGCGGCGTAGGAGACCATCGACATCGCCGGGATCGGCGAGAAGCCGGCGACGCGGTCGGGGCCGTACGTCTTGATCGTATAGGCGTTGGCGGCGGCGATGATCTCGTTGACTTCGTCCCAGGTCGCGCGCACGAAGCCGCCATGGCCGCGAATGCAAGTGTAGGACTTGCGCTTCTGAGAATCCTCGACGATCGAGGCCCAGGCGGCAACGGGCGAAGTCCTGACGCGCGCTTCGCGCCAAAATTTGAGCAGCCGGCTGCGCACCAACGGATATTTGAGGCGCGCCCCGGAATACAGATACCAACTATAAGAAGCGCCGCGCGAACAGCCGCGCGGCTCGTGGTTGGGGAGATCCGGCCGCGTGCGCGGATAGTCCGTCTGCTGCGTCTCCCAGGTCACGATGCCGTTCTTGACATAGATCTTCCACGAGCACGAGCCGGTGCAGTTCACGCCGTGGGTCGAGCGCACGATCTTGTCGTGGCTCCAGCGCTTGCGATAGCCGTCCTCCCAGCCTCTATCCTCGTCGGTGAGGATGCCGTGGCCGTTGGCGAAAGGCGCCGTCTTCCTGCGGAAGAAGGTCAGACGATCGAGAAAGTGCGACATGCGAAACGTCCTGGTCAGCGCCCGGCGGCCTTCAGCTTGGCCTTGTGGTCGAGACGCCAGAAGTTGATGGAAATGCCGACCGCGGCCGCCGCCAGCACGACATAGGCGAAGAAACCGCCGGAGTAGCCGCTGGGGCCCAACGCGTCGACGACCGCGCCCAGGAACGGCGGAATGACGAAGCCGCCGAGCGCTCCTAACCCGCCGACCAACCCGGCCGCGCCGCCGACCGCCTTCGGCACGTATTTGGGAACCATCTTGAACACCGCGGCGTTGCCGACGCCCATGCCGAGCGCGATCAACAGTTCGCCGACCAGCGCCGAATCGAAGTCCTCGACATAGGTGAGGATGAGCGCGCCGATCAGCACAACCGCGAACGACAGGATCGCCGTGCGCTCGCCGCCTATGCGCTCCGACAGCAT
>JBKQKS010000235.1:0-3546 GCA_052147395.1 Roseiarcus sp. | reverse complement strand
TCAAACTAGAGGGTCCTGTGACGGATCGTTCGGTTGCTTGAAATGGAGGGCATCGCTGCTCTGGACATCACGCGCAATTTCATTTTCACGTGATCCGCGGCACCCCGGGTCGCGGCAATCGCCGCTCTTATCGGACGAGTTTTACGATTATTACCAATAGGTTAGCGGAGAATGGCTCATACCTATCTAAACTTAGGACTCTCTAATGCCTTAATTAGCCAAGCTCCACTGTTGGGCATAACGACTTCCTGAACGGCGGATCGTCGATCCCGGAACAGAGAGTGAATTCAGGAGGGGCATTCTCTATCAGGACTCCCTCGACCGAGCAATCATTTGACGGGAACGGTTTACGGCGACAGTGCGCGAAATCGCCATAACGCAGCCTGCGCTTTCGGCTCCGACACCCCCCGGTTGGCCCCTTATCTAAAGCCGACATTCCGCCGTGAATCGATGAGGGCGCTCGACGATCGGCTATCTCAGCCCGCTTGAGTTCGAAAGGAAGGTCGGATTACCTTAACCCTGTGTCCACGAAACCGGCAGCAGGCCACAAGGGCAAACTCGGCGTCGCCCCCGGCGAGGGGTTCTACGCCTACCCGAAACACGATTGAGGCTGCGCTTTATCAGAAGGTGACTCGCATGCGCTACAGTAGCGGAAACTACGAAGCCTTCGCTCGTCCTCGCAAGCCCGAAGGGGTTGAGAAAAAGGCGGCCTGGTTCGTCGGTTCGGGGCTTGCGTCGCTGGCTGGAGCGGCCTTCCTGATCCGCGACGGCCATATGGAGGGCGGCAGGATCACCATCCTCGAAGAGCTGAATCTGCCGGGCGGCGCGCTCGATGGCATCAAGGAGCCTAAGAAAGGATTCGTGATGCGTGGCGGTCGGGAAATGGAAGACCATTTCGAGTGCCTGTGGGACCTGTACCGCTCTATTCCGTCGCTCGAGATAGAAGGCGCCAGCGTGCTGGACGAATTTTACTGGCTCAACAAGAGCGATCCCAATTTCTCGCTGCAACGCACCACCCAGAAGCAGGGGCAGGACGTCCCCGACAAAGCCCTGCTGACGCTGAACGAAAAGGCGCAGAAGGATCTTCTCTGGCTCTTCTTCTCCACGCGGGAGGAAATGGAAAACAAGCGGATCAATGAGGTGCTGGGCAAGGATTTCCTGGAAAGCAACTTCTGGCTTTATTGGCGCACCATGTTTGCGTTTGAAGAGTGGCATTCCGCTTTGGAGATGAAGCTCTACTTGCATCGCTTCATCCATCACATTCACGGCCTGGTGGATTTCTCGACGCTGAAGTTCACCCGCTACAACCAATATGAGTCACTTGTCCTGCCGCTGGTCAAATGGCTGCAGGGCCATGGCGTGACCTTCCGCTATGGCGTCCAGGTCAGCGATGTCGATTTCGACATCCAGCCGGGCCGCAAGCAGGCGACGCGCATCCACTGGACGGAAAAGGGTACGGCCAGCGGCGTCGATCTCGGCCCCGATGATCTGGTGTTCATCACCATCGGCTCTCTCACAGAGAATTCGGATAATGGCGACCATCACACGCCGGCCAAGCTCAATGAGGGGCCGGCCCCGGCGTGGGACCTGTGGCGCCGGATCGCTGCCAAGGATCCGGCATTCGGCCGTCCCGACGTGTTCGGGGCCGATATCCCAAAGACAAAGTGGGAATCGGCCACGATCACCACGCTCGATGAGCGTATCGCGAAATATATCCAGAAGATCGTCAAGCGCGATCCCTTCAGCGGCAAGGTGGTCAGCGGCGGCATAGTCACGGTCAAGGATTCGAGCTGGCTGTGCAGCTGGACCGTGAACCGCCAGCCGCATTTCAAGCAGCAGCCGAAGGACCAGATCGTGTCTTGGTTTTATTCGCTGTTCGTGGATAGGCCGGGCGATTTCGTGAAGAAGCCGATGCAGGATTGCACCGGCGAGGAAATCACGCAGGAATGGCTCTTCCACCTCGGCGTACCTGTGGAGGAAATCCCCGAGCTCGCCGCGACCGGCGCGAAGACCGTGCCGTCGATGATGCCATACGTCACCGCCTTCTTCATGCCGCGCCAGGCTGGCGACCGGCCGTATGTGACGCCGGAGGGCGCCGCCAACTTTGCCTTCATCGGCCAGTTCGCCGAAACGAACGAGCGCGACTGCATCTTCACCACCGAATATTCGGTGCGGACGTCGATGGAAGCCGTCTACACGTTGCTCGACGTCGAACGCGGCGTCCCGGAAGTGTTCAACTCGACCTATGACATACGCACATTGCTGGCGTCTCTCGGCCCGTTGCGGGACGGCAAGGGCGTCGACATTCCCGGCCCGCGGTTCCTGCGCAATTTTCTGCTGAAGAAGCTCGATTCAACCGAGATAGGTAAACTGCTCGAGGAGTTTCACCTGATTTCGGAGTGAACGCGCCCCGGACGCGGACGTGTCAATCGGCTCCCAGCCCGGGAGATCAAGAGAAAATTCCCACTTTGAACGGTCCGGCGCCGATCGCGGTTCATTCCGCCTGCCGAACTTCCGCTCGGCCAGAATCGGCCTTTGGGGCTTTACCGGCGAAAGTTTTTTGCTGGTTGCTTCCAACCGTGCAACGGCCAGTCGGGCTGAGAGGCCGCTACAGGTCAATCTATGTTGAGTAACTCAACATCCCGGCCCTGTGTGCGCGCTTGGGATCAATCGAAGGGAAATCGGACTTCCGATGAGATCATATTAGCTCGACTTTCCGCAATTCATGCCGCCAGGCACAGAGTCTCCACGAGTCGGTTTAGGAGTCGGGCGGGAATTTCGACGGTTTCCTCCTTGGACCGGGAGACCGAAAAATCCTCCGGCGTCCAAAGGACGCGGCGAACCGCGGCGATCGTGTCGCTGAACGTGGGCTGGGACTTGTCGTACCAAGCCGCCGCATGAGGGCGGACTGCGGGGCTCGGCGTCGTCGCCAACGCGTGCGCCCAGACGGTTATCAGCGAGTATAATCCGAGCAACGCTGGGGTCGTGCGCAGTATCGCCAAGTCTGACCATTGGCGTTGAGTTTCGACGCCGAGGTGTTCGCGGACCTCTTGGAACGTTGTCTCGATCCGCCAGCGGAACACGAAGAGGCCGAGGATGGCCTCGGGTTGGCGATCGATGTCCGTACAAAGAAACGCTTGCGGCTCGCGCTCGCCGCTGGGATCGGGCGCCAGGATCCAAGGGATCTTGGCCGGCGGCAGACCGCTGGCGTACCAGACCGCGACGCCGGAAACGTACTCCAGTTCGCGGGTCTGTCCGCCATACCATTCGGCCATGGTCACTCGGGTCCAGGCGGTTTTGCGATCGGTCAGAACGGCGCTGAGTTTGGGCAGGGGTTTGCCCTTCAACCGAGGCCGGCCGCGCTGGCTCGCCCGGCGCTCGGGCGCCGGCTCGAACAGGCTGGCGTCCAGACGCAGGCGGGTGATCAGACAAACATGGTCACGCACGGCGGCGATCAACTCCAACGCCGCGAAACTGCTGTCGGCCACGACGACGACCGAGCGATCGGCCAACCAGCGTTTGGCCTGCAAGATCGCTTGGCGGGCG
>JBKQKS010000234.1:0-33778 GCA_052147395.1 Roseiarcus sp. | reverse complement strand
CCCCAGTTACCTAAAATGACCCCCAAGCCCTTGTAATTCCCCGAAACGGCAAAAGAATCCAAACAAAAAGTTTGGCGAAAACAATAGGAATCTTTGGAGAAACTCGACAAACTCGAGGATTTTCCCTGGAGCCTCGGGCGCGGGGCGGGGACGCCGCCAGCGCCCGCGGCAGCGTCCTTCGAGGGCCCTTCGGGGCGCCTCAGAACGAGGTCCGGCCGCCGCCTCGCACCGCCTCCGCCATGGCGAGCGCGTTCTCCGAGCCTTCCGCCTCGAGCCCTTCGATCACCCCGGCGCGGTCGGCGTCGCTGCGGTTCTGGCTCGCTTTCCATTTTCCCCTGAGGTCGGCGATCTCGATCTCAACGCCGACGATCGCGCGCATCTGCTGGGCGGTGAAGTCGGCGGGCTGGTCGCTCACCGACCATGGCGTCGAGCGAGACGCTTCGCGGGCGGAAACCAGAGCTTCGAGCTGGGCGCTGAGCCACGGCGCGTCCTCGATGACCCGCGGCCGGCCGCGGGCCTGCACCATCAGATAGTTCCAGGTCGGGACCACTTTGTGGGTCTCGCGCTTGGTCGCGTACCACGACGGCGTCACGTAGTGATGGGGCCCCTGGAACACGACCAGCGCTTCGCTCGCCTCTCGGAGATCGGCGATCTGGCCGTTCGCCCGCGCCAAGTGGGCGCGTAAGATTCCGAGCTTCGAGGCTTCGGCGACGAGATGGAACGGGATCGCATTGGCGACGAGCCCGTTCGGCCCGTGGCTGATGATGAGCCCCAGCGGATGGGCGCGGATCAGCGCGTGCTGCTCGGCGAGATCGTGCTGGCGGTGCAGCGGCGGTTCGTACATGGGGTCACTCCGCCGCGAGGCCCTGCCCGAAGCGGCGCTCGATATAATCGGCGACCAGCGCCTTGAAATCGGCGGCGATGCCGGGTCCGCGCAAGGTCACGGTCTTGACGCCGTCGACGAACACCGGCGCCGCCGGCGCTTCCCCCGTGCCCGGCAGCGAAATGCCGATGTCGGCGTGCTTGCTCTCGCCCGGTCCGTTGACGATGCAGCCCATGACCGCGACATGCATCGCCTCGACGCCGGGATAGCACAGCCGCCATTCCGGCATCGAGGTCGCGATATAGGTCTCGATGTCCTTGGCGAGCTCCTGGAACACCGACGACGTAGTGCGCCCGCAGCCGGGACAGGCCGCCACTTGCGGCGCGAAATGGCGGAACCCCATGGTCTGCAGGATTTCTCGGGCGACCTTGACTTCGAGCGTGCGGTCGCCGCCGGGATCCGGCGTCAACGAGACGCGGATCGTGTCGCCGATGCCTTCCTGCAGCAGCACGCCGAGCGCGGCGGACGAGGCGACGATGCCCTTGCTGCCCATGCCCGCCTCGGTGAGCCCGAGGTGGACGCAATAGTCCGAGCGGGCGGCGAGCATGCGATAGACGGTGACGAGGTCCTGCACCCCCGAGACCTTGGCCGACAGGATGATGCGGTCGCGGCCGAGGCCGATTTCTTCCGCGCGCGCGGCCGAATCGAGCGCGGAGCGCACCATCGCCTCGCGCATCACCGCGCGCGCCTCGAGCGGAGCGGCGCTGTTGGCGTTCTCGTCCATCAAGGCGGTGAGCAGCTCCTGATCTAGCGAGCCCCAATTGGCGCCGATGCGCACCGCCTTGCCATGCCTGATCGCGATTTCGATGATCGCGCCGAATTGCGCATCGCGCTTGTTCTTGAACCCGACATTGCCGGGATTGATGCGGTATTTGTCGAGCGCCTCGGCGCAGGCCGGGTGGTCGGCGAGCAGTTTGTGGCCGATGTAATGGAAATCGCCGACCAGCGGCACGTCGATATCGCGCAGGCGCAGCCGATCGCGGATATGGGGCACGGCGGCGGCCGCCTCGTCGCGGTCGACGGTGATGCGCACCATTTCCGAGCCGGCGCGGGCGAGCGCCTCGACCTGCCGGGCGGTCGCCTCGACTTCGGCGGTGTCGGTGTTGGTCATCGACTGCACTACGATCGGCGCGCCGCCGCCGACGGGCGCCGAACCCACCCGCACGCCCACAGTGCGACGGCGCCCGCGGGGACCAAAAGCCTCCGGCGTTTCGATGGCCATGCGTTCACCTCCGTGCGCTCGCGCCGTTTCCGCCCATAATTTAGGGCGCCGGACCCGTCCTGTCACCCGCCGAGGCTAGTCGCCGCGATGCGCGGCGCAAAAGTGCGGCAGGCCGCTAGGTTCGGCCAGGAAAACGGGGGTAATCGATGTTCAAAGAATTCCGGGACTTCGCAATGCGCGGCAATGTCGTCGACCTCGCCATCGGCGTGATCATCGGCGCGGCGTTCGGCAAGATCGTCGACGCGCTCGTCAACGACATCGTCATGCCGATCATCGGGATCGCCGGCAAAGCCGATTTCTCCAACTATTTCGTGCCGTTGTCGAGCGCGGTGACCGCGACCGACCTCGTCGACGCGAAGTAGCGGGGCGGCGTGCTCGCCTATGGCGATTTCATCACCATCGTCATCAATTTCCTCATCGTCGCGCTGGCGCTGTTCTTCGTCGTCAAGGGCATCAATATGCGGCGCAAGCCCGCCGCGGCGGCGTCGGCCGCGCCGCCGCCGCCGAACCCCGAAGTCGTGCTGCTCACGGAGATCCGCGACGCGCTGCAGGCGAGGTGAGCCGAACTCAGGGCTTCTTTTCCGAGACATAGGCGCGGAGGTCGTCTATCGATCCGAAGCTCAACTGGCCCTCCTCGGTCTCGGCCTCGATCGCACCGTCGGCGTAGATTTTGTAATGCGCGCCGCCGGCGCTGTAGCGGCCGACGATCCGCGGCTGCGCCTCCGGATGGGCGATCGCCTCCTCGACTTCCTGCAGCGTCGGCAGATGGCCGCTGCGGTACTCGTTGACCGGCGCCTCGTCCTCCTCGTCAGTCTCCGGCGCCGGAATGGCCGCGAGCGGGTCGGGCGCCGGCGGTTCCGCCGCGACCATGGGGACGACCGGCGGCGGCGCGACCTCTACCGAGGGAGGCGGCGCCGGCGCCTCGGCCGACAGCAAGCGCATGAGCCTGCGCGCGTTGGCGTCGACGCGCACGATCAGCGCGCCGATGGCGGCGACGACCGCGCCCGCTGAGAGCGCGATGACGCCGCAGACCGCATAGAGCAGGCCGACCTCGGTCGGCACCAGGTTGACGCTCGCCAGAATCCCGCCGCCGCCGGCGATCACGAGCGCGAGAGCGAGGATGAAAACGAAAACGGCCATCCGTAATTCCCAAACATTTCGAGGTTCACAACACCGTCAATTTGGCGACATCGCGGCGCGGGTTGCGGGTCCGCTCTCGGCGCGTTACGTTACCTGGCGACAGCGAGGGCGGAAGTCTCTCGCGTCGAAACCTCCCATGGAGCCGCCGATGTCTTTCACGCTTCCCGATTTGCCCTACGCCTACGAGGCGCTGCAGCCCTACATGTCGAAGGAGACTCTCGAGTATCACCACGACAAGCACCATCTCGCCTACGTCAACAACGGCAATAACCTGATCAAAGGCACCGAGTTCGAAGGCAAGAGCCTCGAGGACGTCGTCCGCGGCTCGCGCGGCAACCACCCCGGCGTGTTCAACAACGCCGGCCAGCACTACAACCACATGCACTTCTGGAAGTGGATGAAGCCGAATGGCGGGGGGGCCATTCCCGGCGAGCTCGAAAAGGCGCTCGTCGATTCCTTCGGCTCGGTCGCGAAGGCCAAAGAGGACTTCATCCAGGCCGGCGCTACGCAGTTCGGCTCCGGCTGGGGCTGGCTCACCCTGATCGATGGCAAGATCCAAGCCACCAAGACGCCGAACGGCGAGAGTCCGCTGGTGCACGAGGGCGTGCCGATCCTCGGCGTCGACGTGTGGGAACACTCCTACTACATCGACTACCGCAACCGTCGCCCCGACTATCTCAAGGCGTTCGTCGATCACCTCGTGAACTGGGAATACGTCGCCGAGCTCTACGCCGCGGCGGTCAAGTAACCGAATTCCGCCGTTCGCGTCGCGCGGCTTCCGCGCGACGCGCATCGAGACCAAGTCAGCCTGTCCAGCCACCGTCGATCACATGGATCTGGCCGGTGGTGAAGGTCGCGCCGGCGAGATAGACGACGAGGTCGGCGATCTCGTCGGGCCGGCCGATGCGGCCCATCGGCTGGCGGGCGACGAACGCGGCGCGGGCCGCCTCGTAATCGCCGGTGGCGCGCAGCCGGTCCTGCAGCGACGGGCTCTCGACGGTGCCCGGGCAGATCGCGTTGCAGCGCACGCCGTGAGCGACGAAATCGGCGGCGACGGACTTCGTCAGGCCGATGACCGCCGCCTTGGAGGCGGAATAAGCGAAGCGGTTCGGCACGCCCTTCACGCTCGACGCCACCGACGACATGTTGATGATCGAGCCGCCGCCGCGCGCGATCATGTTGGGCAGGAAGGCGCGGATCATGCGCCACATGGCGGTCACGTTGAGATCGAGCGCCAATGCCCATTCCTCGTCCTTGCATTCCAGGATCGAGCCGGAATGCACGACGCCGGCGCAGTTGAACAGGATGTCGACGCCTTCCGGGAATTTCTGCGCCAAGGCGGCGATGGCGTTGGCGTCGAGCACGTCGAGCTTCTCGGTCGCGACGCCATCGACGCTCGCTACCTCGGCGAGCTTATCGAGCGCTATGTCGGTCGCGATCACGCGCGCGCCGGCGCGAGCGAGCGCTAGCGCCGAGGCGCGGCCGATTCCTTGCGCCGCGGCGGTGACGACGGCGATCTTGCCGGCGAGCGCTTGGGTCATGGCAAGCATCCGATTCGAGAGAAGGCGAAGCGGCGCCGAAGTTCGGCGAAGTCGGCCGGCGATGCAAGCCGCCCGCCGACTCGCAGCGCGATTCGGCTCTCGATTGCGCGGCATAGCGGCCCGGCATCTCGACCAGAACAAGCATATTTCGACGTCTTATGCCGAGCGCAACAATCTCAATGTCCGCATGCACCCGCGCCGGATGACGAGGCTGACAAACACATTCTCAAAAAAAGATGGAAAACCACGCTTACGCCATGGCGCTCCACTTTCTCTATTACAGTTTCGTCCGTATCCATAAGACCCTCAAGATGACGCCAGCGATGGCGGCCGGCGTGACCGATCGGCTCTGGGAAGTTGCCGATATGGTGAATGTGCTCGAGGCTTGGCAGGTCACCTCATGAGGTCTGGATTGCCTCGAAGCCCTTTGCCGGGGTTCCAAGAGTCAACTCGAAAATCAATTGGCATATTCTCATATCTTTCCTTAAGCGAATTGGGATTGTCCCCAAATTTACTAGTTCCAATCTTATCAAGTTGTCAAACCCAGAATGAATGGTAGGAGCTGTAATGTGAACGAGCAATCCTAGGCGCGCAAGAGAGCTTTTACCTTCAACTCTTGCGGCTATGCGCGCAGATGGTGGCAAGTGAACTTTCTCTAAGGTCCAGCCAAGCACAAACCTATTCGGATTTAGAATGAATCCATCGATACCTATGACGTATTCCTTAGAATGCTTTTTTATTTCTCTCTCTGCATTGTATTCTTTTGTTGGATCTATGGTAATCTCGGTAGCTGCATTTGGGTTGAATGAATCAAATGTATTAAGTCGATCTACAAGACGGAGATCAACGCTTGTGGAACTGTAACATTCTTGTGTCGGCGTTGGGTCTATAAATATTTGCTGTTTTGACAGCCCCAACTGTATTTCCCGATCGGTCAGTATCACTCGGCTGCCTCTAATGTTTGTTCCGCAATCTCGGATTTATTAACCCACAGACGCCACGCGCCACTATCGGTTTCCGAGGGGAGTTCCACCAAGTAAAACTCTCCTCGCCTCCCAACCCAATGTCCTACTTCAATTGTTGAGCAAACAACTGATTTTCTATTTAACACGACAAAATGGACGCCGTCCTCTGCATTTATTGACAGGACAACTTGAGTAGGATGTAGGCCATTTTCGACTTCGGTGACTTTAAGGCGCATGTTTGTCTCCCCACTATAGACTCAGCAAAACCTCGCCGATGGGTCCCGAATCGATTTTTTCAAGAGTACCACAAACACTTTTTTTAGTGGTTGCAAAAATGTCACATATTCCAGATATGGCTTCCGGCGGTAGCCCGAACATAAACAGAACCATAGTGACGAAAAAATGTTCCTCCCTACCTACAACATATCTACGATGTATTTGTAGCGACGACTGCCACATTCAAACTGGCCCACTACCGGTCCCTCGGCCCGAACGCCGTCTCGTTTGCGCCGACAGCGGCGCCGTGTCTACTCCGCCCTCGCTCTCGAGCGCCTCAGCGGCCTTGCCCATAGTAGGCTCCGGGGCCATGCTTGCGTTTGAAATGGCATGCGCGCAGCTCAGGCTCGATCTCTACGAGATTGGGGACGAGCTGCAACGACTTCAGCGCCATCTCGGCGACGCATTCGAGAGCTACCGCCGTCTCGACCGCCTTCGCCGCCGTCGGTCCCCAGGTGAACGGCCCGTGGCGGTTGACGAGCACGCCGGGAAAGTCTTGGGGATCGAGATTGGCGAACCGTTCGACGATGACGTCGCCGGTGCGCCATTCGTAGTCGGTCGCGATCTCCTCGGCCGTCATCTTGCGCGTCACCGGCACGGCGCCGTCGAAATAGTCGGCATGGGTCGTGCCGAAGATCGGGATGGCCCGCCCGGCCTGAGCGAACGAGGTCGCCGAGGTCGAATGGGTGTGCACGACGCCGCCGATGCCCGGGAAGGCGAGAAACAGCCGGCGATGGGTTGGCGTGTCCGATGACGGATTGAGCGCGCCCTCGACCTTCTCGCCGTCGAGATCGACGAGCACGATGTTCTCCGGCGTCAACTCGTCATAGGCGACGCCGCTCGGCTTGATCGCGAACACGCCGCGCCCGCGATCGAGCGCGCTCGCATTGCCAAAGGTGAGATTGATGAGGCCATGGCGCTGCAGCGCCATGTTCGCTTCGTAGGCCTCGCGCTTGAGCTCGTTCAGCATGGCAAAACGCCCTCGCTCAACTCGCGAGCCCTTGCGCCAGGTGATAGTAGAGATCGTTGTTGCGCAGCTCGCTCTCGAAGGCTCTGAGCTTGGTGTCCTTGTCGATGACGACGAGTTCGATGCCGGCGATGGTCGCGAAGTCCTCGAGCATCTCGGCCGTCACCGCGTAGCTGTAAGCCGTGTGATGCGCGCCGCCGGCGTGAATCCAGGCCGCGCAGGCAGTCTTGATGTCCGGTTCGCACTTCCACACCGCCCGCGCGACGGGCAGCTTGGGCAGCGGCGGCGGCGTCACCGCCGTCACTTCGTTGACGATGAGGCGGAAGCGGCTGCCGAGATCGATCAGCGACGCGTTGAGCGCCGCGCCGGCATGGGCGTTGAACACCAGACGCACAGGATCTTCCTTGCCGCCGATGGCGAGCGGATGGATCTCTATCCTGGGCTTGTCGCCGGCGATCGTGGGACAGATCTCGAGCATGTGGGCGCCGAGGACGCGCTCCGCGCCGAGCGTGAAGTCGTAGGTATAGTCTTCCATGAACGACGCGCCGCCGTGCAGGCCCTCGCCCATCACTTTCAACGCCCGCACGAGGGCGGATGTCTTCCAGTCGCCCTCGGCGGCAAAGCCGTAACCCTCGGCCATCAGCCGTTGCGGACCGATCCCCGGCAGCTGTTTCAGTCCGTGCAGATCCTCGAAGGTATCGGTGAAGCCCTTGAAGCCGCCGCCTTGCAGGAACTTGCGCAGCCCGAGCTCCTGACGCGCCGCATAGCGCAGGCTGTCGTGACGCTCGCCGCTCGGCATGAGTTCGGGAGCGACGGCGTAGCGCTCCAGGTATTGCACGACGAGCTCGGAGACCGAGTGATCCTCCACCGCCTCGATGCGCTTGACGAGGTCGCCGACGCCATAACCGTTGGTGGAGAAACCGAACCGCATCTCGGCGGAGACCTTGTCGCCCTCGGTGACCGCGACATTGCGCATGTTGTCGCCGAACCGGCAGAATCGCGCGCCCTGCCAATCGTGCCAGGCGCGCGCCGCACGCATCCAGGCGCCGACGCGTTCCTGCGTCTCGCCGTCCGACCAATGGCCGACCACCACCTTGCGGTTCAACCGCATGCGCGTGTGGATGAACCCAGCTTCGCGGTCGCCGTGCGCCGACTGGTTGAGGTTCATGAAGTCCATGTCGATCTCGCTCCACGGCAGCCCGAGATTGAACTGCGTGTGCAGATGCAGGAACGGCTTCTTCAACACGCTCAAGCCCCGGACCCACATCTTCGACGGCGAGAACGTGTGCATCCACAGAATGACGCCGGCGCAGTTGGCGTCGGCGTTGGCCTCGGAACAGACTTTTGCGATGTCGTCGGCGGTTGTCGCCACCAGCTTGCACACGGTCTTCAGCGGCAACGCCGGCGCGGCGCTCAGTTCGTCGGCGATCGTTTGCGCGTGCTCGGCGACCTGCCGCAACGGGCCCGGCCCGTAGAGATGCTGCGACCCGCAGATGAGCCAGATCTCTGGCGTTGCGAGATTGATCATCGTGTTCTCCTCGATTCCCGGCCTGGACCCGCCGCTAGGCGGCTTGCGCCCGCACGGCCTGCTTGATTTCGATGAGGCGTTTCATCAGCCGAGTGAGATCCGCGGACTTGTTGAGACCGCCAAAGCTGTCATGGAGCTGACGATAGAGCGCGTAGAGCTCGTCATAGACGGCGCGGTTCTCATCGTTGGCGATGTAGCGCTCGGGGCGCACGGACGTCATCGCCCGCTGTGCGGCGACGAAATCGGGATGCGCGCCGGCGAGAACCGCGGCAGCGACCGCGGAGCCCAGCGCGCAGCTCTGGCTCGAGTTCACGACCTCCAGCGCGCAGCCGGTCACGTCGGCATAGATCTGCAGCAGCAGCAGATTCTTCTCGGCAATGCCGCCCGACGCCACGACGCGGTCGAGCTTCACCCCATATTCGCGCAGCCGCTCGATGATCGCGCGCGCGCCGAAAGCGGTCGCCTCGATCAGCGCGCGATAGATTTCCGCGCGCGTCGTGTACAGGGTTTGGCCGACGATGAGGCCGGAGAGCAGCTGATCGACGAGGATCGTGCGATTGCCGTTGTTCCAATCGAGCGCGATGAGACCGGACTGGCCAGGCTTCAGCTTCGCCGCTTCCTCAGACAACAGATCGTGGGTCTTGGCGTCGCCCTCGCAGATGACCTCGACCCACCATTTGAACAAATCGCCGACCGCCGATTGTCCCGCTTCGACGCCGAAATAGCCGGGCAGGATCGAGCCCTTGACGATGCCGCAGATGCCGGGAATGTCGCCGGAGAGATGCTCGCCCGACACCACGCTGCAGTCGCAGGTCGAGGTGCCGATGGTCTTGACCAGCGTGCCCTCGGCGACCCCGCAGCCGATCGAGCCGTAATGCACGTCGAAGGCGCCGATGGCGACGGGAATGCCTTCCTTCAATCCGAAGCGTTCGGCCCATTCCGCGCCGAGCGCGCCGGCCGGCTCGGAAGCGTCGTAGGCTTTTTCGTAGAGACGATCGCGGAGATCGGCGAGCTTCGGGTCGAGCATCGCCAGAAATTCCTTGTCCGGCAGGCCGCGCCATTCCTCGGCATAGAGCGCCTTGTGGCCGGCCGGACAGACGCCGCGCTTGATACGGCCGGGATCGTCGACGCCGACTAGCAGCGAGGGAATCCAGTCCGCGAGTTCGACCCAGGAATAGGCGGCGTCGAACACGTCGGGAGCGACGGAGAGGCAATGCCAGATCTTCGCCCAGAACCATTCCGAGGAATAGACCGAGCCGCATTTGGCGATGAACTGGGGACGATGCGCGGCGGCGAGCTCGGTGATGCGTTGCGCCTCGCGCCAGCTCGTGTGATCCTTCCACAACCAGCACTGCGCCTCGAGATTGTCGCGCCAGCGGTCGAAAGAAGCGAGCGCGCGATTGGCGGCGTCGACCGGTAGCGGGCTCGAGCCCGTGGCATCGACGCCGATGCCGGTCACGTCGCGCGCGGCAAAACGCGGCTTCGACGAAGCCCGACGCAGCGCCTCGGCGACGGCGCGCTCCATGCTGACGCGATAATCGGGCGGATGCTGGCGCGCGAGCAGATCGTCGTTCGCCGACAGCAGCACGCCCTGATGTCCGCTCGGATAGTCGGCGACCGCGCTGCCGAATTCCGCGCCGTCCTCGCATTCGACGATGAGCGCGCGCACCGAATTGGTGCCAAAGTCGATCCCGAGCGTATACACGGGCTTTCCCTCCGCTGCGGCGCGCCAATATATCGGGGCGTGTCGCACGCTATAGACGCTGCCTCCCGCTAATCCAACGGCGTCTCGAGGCCGGGCCGTTCGGCGGCTGGCATGCGCGCGTCCCCGTAGGCTCGGCTCTCTGTTAGCACGCCCCATATAATACTACAATAACAGTTTATCTGCCGCCCCTATAGAAGTGGCGCGTCGCTGCGACACACTGCCGCCCTGGGGTCTCTCTGTCGCGCACGAACGCCCGAGAGCCCATTGACGCCCCGTCGATTGTACTCGTATAGTATGATTATTGGCGCTGGGCGCCACGCGACGACAGCGGCTATAACGCGCGCGCCCGGGACCAAGGCTCCATCCTGGAATGGGAGGAAGATGTGAAAATCAACAAATGGCTCGGCGGGGCAGTGATGGGTTCGGCTCTGCTTCTCGCGGGAACCTCGGCTTTCGCGGTGACGATCGGGTTCTCGCAGGTCGGCGACGAAGGCGACTGGCGGCCGGCGTTTTCGAAGGACATGCAGGAAGAGGCGAAGAAGGAAGGCATCGACCTGAAGTTCACCGATGCCCAGGGAAAGGAGGAAGAGCAGTTGAAGGCCGTACGCGCGTTCATCGCGCAGAAGGTCGATGCGATCATCATCGCGCCCGTGGTGGTGACCGGGTGGGATCAGGTGCTGACGGAAGCCAAGAAGGCGGGCATCCCCGTATTCCTGGCCGACCGCGACGTCGATGTGAAAGACAAGTCGCTCTTCGTGACTCGTATTTCCGCCGACTTCAATCTCGAAGGCAAGCTCGCGGGCGCTTGGCTCGCCCAAGCTAGCAAGGGCAACTGCAACATCGTCGAGGAGCAGGGCACGGTCGGTTCGGCCCCCGCGATCGAGCGCAAGAAGGGCTTCGAGGCGGTCATCTCGCTGTTCCCGAACATGAAGATCGTCAAGACCCAGAGCGGCGACTTCACGACCGAAGGCGGCAAGAAGGTGATGGAAGCCTTCATCAAGTCGACCGACAACTTGAAGGACATCTGCGCCTCGTTCGCGCATAACGACAACATGCAACTCGGCGCCATCCAGGCGATGAAGGAAGCTGGATTGAAGCCTGGCAAGGACGTGCGGATGGTCTCGGTCGACTATGTGCCGGCGATGAAGCAGGCGCTGGCCGACGGCGACGCCAACGCGTCGGTCGAGCTGCGCTCCGCGATCGGCAAGTACATCTACCCGGTCGTGCTGCAGTATCTGAAGGATCATAAAGAATTGCCGAAGTGGGTGGTCATTCCATCCGACCTCCACACTGCGGCTGTCCCGGCGAACTGACCTCTCCCACTAGCCGGTTGTGGACGGCGCTCGGCGGACATTCCGCGGAGCGTCGTCTCTTGTTTGCGCTGTGACTCGCACGCTCGTGCCAGAGAGGATGGCATCGGCGTACCGTTTCCTCGAGTTGGTGAGCTTAAGGGAGGGGGCGTGAGCCCGCGAATCGAAATCCTCGGCGCTTCGAAAGCGTTTCCCGGCGTTCAGGCGCTCGACAACGTCGATTTCAGCGTCGAGCCCGGCGAGACCCATGCGTTGATGGGGGAGAACGGCGCCGGCAAGTCGACCCTGATCAAAGTCATGACCGGGGCCCTGCGCGCCGACGCCGGCGTGATGCGGCTCGACGGCAAGCCGATCGCGCCGGGGTCGCCGGGTGAAGCCCGCGAGGCGGGAATCGCCGCCGTCTATCAAGAGGTCAATCTCGTGCCGACCATGTCGGTGACGAAGAACCTCATGCTCGGCCGCTTGCCGCGCCGCTTCGGCCTCATCGACTGGCGCGCCGCGCGCGCCTTGACCCAAAAGCGCCTCGAGCGCCTCGGCCTCGGCCTCGACATCGACACCGAGCGGCCGCTCGGCCATTATTCCGTCGCCATCCAGCAACTCGTCGCGATCGCGCGCGCGCTCGAGGACGACGCCCGGGTTCTCGTGCTCGATGAGCCGACGGCGAGCCTGGACGCCCACGAGACCCAACGGCTGTTTGCGATCCTGCGCGATCTCAAGGCGCGCGGGCTGGCGATCGTGTTCATCTCCCACTTCATCGATCAGGTCTATCAGATCGCCGACCGAATCACCGTGCTGCGCAACGGACGCCGAGTGGGCGTCGGCACGACGGCGCAGATCCCCTCCTTGAAGCTGGTGTCGCTGATGATCGGACACGAACTCGCCGCCGTCGGCCAGCGGCCGGCGGCCAGGCCATCGGACGGCGCCGCCGTGCCGCTCATCGTCGCCCGCAACCTCGGGCGTCGGCGCGTGCTGGAATCCGTCGATCTGCAAGTCGGCGCGGGGGAAGTGGTCGGGCTCGCGGGTCTGCTAGGCTCGGGGCGCACGGAGACCGCGAAGCTGGTGTTCGGCGCGCTGCGCCCCGACCATGGCGAAGTCCAAATCGCCGGCAAGACGGCGACCGCGCCGTCGCCCGGCCATTCGCTCAGCGAGGGCGTCACGTTCTGCCCCGAAGATCGCAAGAGCGAGGGCCTCGTCGCTGAGCTCAGCATTCGCGAGAACATCGCGCTCGCGTTGCAGAGCCGGCGCGGCTGGAGGCGGCCGATCTCGCGCGCCGAGCAGCAGCGGCTCGCCGACGAGATGATCAAGACGCTGGCGATCGCGACTTCGGACGCGGAGAAGCCGGTGGGCCAGCTTTCCGGCGGCAATCAGCAGAAAGTCGTGCTCGCCCGCTCGCTGGCGGCCGACCCGCGGGTGCTGATCCTCGACGAGCCGACGCGCGGCATCGACGTCGGCGCCCATGCCGAGGTCGTGTCGCTGATCCGCAAGCTCTCCGATTCCGGGCTGGCGATCCTCGTCGCTTCGTCCGAGTTCGACGAACTCGTGGCCGTCAGTCATCGCGTCGTCGTGTTGCGCGATCGCAAGAAAGTCGGCGAGATCGGCGGCGCGGATATCACGCGCGACAAAATCATCGAGACGATCGCAGGCTCATGAACCAAGAAACGCCTCTTCCGGCGCCGAGCGAAGCGGCGCTCGCCGAACGGCTGCGAGCGGTGATCAGTCATCGCATGATCTGGCCGGCGCTGGCGTTCGTCCTGATCCTGGTGGTCGACGGTTTCGTCTCGCCGGGCTTCTTCGCCATCCGCATCGTCGAGGGCCGGCTGTTCGGCAGCCTCATCGACATCTTCTATCGCGCGATGCCGACGGCGACCGTCGCGCTCGGAATGGCCGTCGTGATCGGCACCAAGGGCATCGATCTTTCCGTCGGCTCGATCATCGCAATCTGCGGCGCCGTGATCGCCTGGCGGATTCATGCAGGCGATCCGCATTTCGTGATTCTTTTGCTGGCGCTCGCATCCGGGCTGCTGTGTGGACTGTGGAACGGCTTCCTCGTCGCCTTTCTCGACATCCAGCCGATCATCGCCACGCTGATCCTGATGGTGTCGGGCCGCGGCATCGGGCTCATGATCAATCTCATCTATGGCGGCACCAACCCGAGCTTCACCAGCGCCCTGCTGCAGGGGCTCAGCGTTGGGCACATCAGCCTCATTCCGACGCGGCTCATCATCGGCGCCGTCCTGTTCGTCGCGCTGTGGCTGCTGCTCAGGCGCACCGCCTTCGGCCTGTTCCTGGAGGCGGTCGGCGGCAACGCCGCGGCGGCTCGGCTCGCCGGCGTCCAGGCGAGGCTCATCATCTATTCGGCCTATCTGGTGTCCGGCGTCTGCGCCGCGGCGGCCGGCGTCATCCTCACGGCCGACACGCACACGTCGGACCCGGTGAGCGAAGGCCTCTATATCGAGCTCGACGCGATTCTCGCCGTGGTGATCGGCGGCGGCTCGCTTGCGGGCGGGCGCATCCATCTCGCGGGCGCGCTCATCGGCGCGCTCGTCATCCAGGCGCTCACCACCTCGATTCTCACCAGCGGCCTGCCGCCGGAATACAATCTGGTCGTCAAGGCCGTCGTGGTCATCGTCGTGCTGCTGCTGCAATCGGCGAACGCGCGCGCCGCCTTCGCCTCGGTGTTCGCGCGGAGAAAGCGATGAGCGAGAAATACCTGCCGCTGATGGCGACGATCGCGGTGTTCCTGCTGCTGTTCATCGCCGGCGGCCTGCTATACAACCACTTTTTCTCGACACTGGTGATCGGCGACATCCTCGGCGACAACGCCTTCGTCATCATCGCTGCGATCGGCACGACGTTCGTCATCCTCTCCGGCGGCATCGATTTGTCGATCGGCTCGATGATCGGCTTCGTCGGCGTCGTGATGGCCAATCTGGACGCCGCCGGCTGGCATCCGCTGGCGACGGCGGCGATGATGCTCATTTTCGGCGCCGCCTATGGCGCGCTGCAGGGCTTCATCATCGACTTCTGCGAGATCCAGCCGTTCATCGTCACGCTCGCCGGTCTGTTCCTGCTGCGCGGCGCCTGCTTCATGGTCAATCTCGACTCGGTGCCGCTGCGCAACGACTTCGTGGCCGAGTTCGCTGGCGTGAGCCTGCCGTTGCCCGGCGATGGCTTCCTCGCGAGTTCGGCGATGGTCATGCTGGCCGCGCTCGCCTTGGCGATCGTGATCGCGCATTGGACCGAGTTCGGCGCCGATGTCTACGCGATCGGCGGCGACCGCGTGTCGGCGGCGCTGATGGGCGTGCCAATGCGCCGCACGATCATGAAGATCTATGCTTTGGGGGGGCTGTACAGCGCGCTCGGTGGCGTCGTATACGCGCTCTATACTTCCTCCGGTTATCCGCTGGCCGGCACAGGGGACGAACTCAGCGCGATCGCCTCGGTCGTGCTGGGAGGGACGCTGCTGACGGGCGGCGTCGGCTTCGTTGCGGGCACGCTTTTTGGCGGCATGATACTGGGCTTGATCGCCACGCTGATCAACTTCAACGGCTCACTGAACGGCGCCTGGATCATGATCAGCGGCGGTCTGCTGCTCTTCCTTTTCATCGTATTGCAGCGCTTCCTCGTAGGCTCCCTCAAACTGGGGGCGACGGGATGAGCGGCATGAGGATTCGATCGGTTGGAGCCAAAGAGGTCAACACGTAGTTCGGCGCGGACGCCCAGGCGATCCGGCGCCGACGCCAACTCGGCGACGAGGCGCGCGGAAAACGGCGGCGCGGAGTTCGCGCGCCACATTCACGGTTACCTGGCGAGCACGCTCGGCCGCGAGATCGTCGCCGGGGTTTTTGCGCCGGGCTCGTTGCTGCCCAACACGCCGGAGCTTTGCGAGCGGTTCAGCGTTTCGCGCACCGCGTTACGCGAAGCCTTCAATCTGCTGGCGGCCAAAGCGCTGATCGTGGCGCGGCCCAAAGTCGGCACCCGAGTCCGGCCGAAATCGGAATGGCATCTATTCGATCCCGACGTGCTCGCCTGGCATCTGGAGGCCGGGCCGGGACTGCAATTCGTCGAAGACCTGTTCGTGCTCAGACAAATGGTGGAGCCCGCGGCCGCGGCGCTCGCCGCCGAGCATGGCGCCGACGACACGATCGACCGTATCGCCGAGGCGTTCCAACGCATGGAGAGGTTCCGCGACGGACCGGACGGCCTCATCGAAGCGGACCTCGACTTTCACATGGCGATTCTCGGCGCGGCGCGCAATCCGTTCCTCGCCGCGCTCGGCGGCCTCATGCACGCTTCGCTGCACGGCACGTTCCGCCACAGCTGGGAGGGCGCGGCGCGCATTCAGAGCGAGCGCCTCGATCAGCACGGACAAATCCTCGCCGCGATCCGCGCCGGCAAGCCGCGGCTCGCGCGCAAGCGCATGTCCGAGCTGTTACGCGATTCGCTCGGCGACGTGCGCGCGTCGCCGTCGAAGGCGAAGTAGCGGCTCGTCCGAAGGCTCGGCGAAGCTCGCCGCCTCGCCCTGGGGCATGACCCTACCGCCGGCGCTCGCGGGCGCGGTTGCGGATCATGGCCCCGCTATCTATCAGCCAGACTCCGCCGGTGGAATGCGGCTTCGTTCAATCGCAATTTGCTTTAGGTTCTCGAGTCGGGCGCTTTTTCTCGAAAAACCGGCGTCCCCTTTTTCGAGAGCGCGCTCTAACCCCTCGAGAAGCTCCGATCGCCGAACGGAACTGGCGCCCCTCCACAACCGCTCTGGTCCCGCCGAGAATCTTCGCCTAAACCGCCCCCATGCGTCCCTGGCTGAAATCCCCGACGTTGCTCAAATATCTCGTTGGGCAGCACATCGTGAACGGCGTCGGCGTTGCGGCCAGCGTCGCGGGCGTGTCGATCGCCGCCGCGGTGACGCTCGGCTTCGGCGCCGGGCAGCCGGCGACGCTCGGCGCGATCGGCGCCAGCATCAGCGACCTCCCCGCACCCTGGAAGGTGAAGGCGAAGACCGTCGGCTTCGGCTTCGCGCTGTCGATCGTCTCGACGATCGCGATCGAGATCGCGGCCCAGCAGCGGATGGCGGAAATCCCCGTCATCGGCGCCCTCGCCTTCGCCGCCGGCATCGTGACCGGCTTCGGCCGCTGGGCGCTCGCGATCAATGCCCAGATCCTGGCGCCGATGGTGTTCATGCTCGGCCTGCCCGAGCTCGACGCTTCGGGTCTCGCCGAGGCGGAGGCGATCTACATCGCGGGCGGGCTCGGCTACATCGCGCTGTCGCTCGCCTTCACCGCGCTCACCGCGGCGAGCGATCGGCGGCTGATGGCGAGCGAAGCGTTCCGCGAGCTTGCGGCCTATCTCGACGCGATTGCGCGCTTCACCGACCGCGACGGCGACCTCGCCGAAATCTACGGCGCGGCCTTGCGCCAGCGGGCGGCGCTCTCCGAGCAATTGCAGGCCGCGCGGGCCATGCTCTTGAACCATCCGCGCGCCAGCGCGGAGCGGGTGCGGCTCGCTGCGACCATCGGCATCCTGCTCGACGCCTTCGATGCGCTGGTCGCGACGCTCCGCGACCTGCCGCGCCTGCGCGCGATGGCCGCGGCGGCGACGCTCAACCGGCGCATCGGCCTCATACTCAGAACCGGCGCCCGCGATCTCAGAGGCTCGAGCCTCAGCCTGCTCGCCCACGAGACGCCGCGCCTGCCGCCCGACCGTTGGCTCGCCTTCGACGTGGCGCGGCGCGAAACGGCTCGGGTCCGCCAAGCCGGCCTTCGACGATCCCGACGCACTGCCGCGCCCGATGATGGCCGCAGAGAGGCTGGTCGCCGCCGCGGAGGCCGTAAAGGCAGCGGCGCGCCGATGATGCGGGCCGCCGATCTCGGGAAAAGGGAGCCCCGCGCATGGAAGTGGTGAGCGCGCTCGCCGACCTGCTCGTAGTGCTGCCGGCTTCGCTCGGCCTGATCGCGCTGCTTGTTGGCTCGGGCGCGATCGGCGAGGCGGTCGCCTACGCCAAGGCGCTCATCGTCTGCCTGGTCGTGGTGTTCGCGATGAAATTCGCGTTCGCGACCTGCGGCGGCGAGACGAGCGTGTTCGGCATCGAGAGCCCGAGCGGTCATGTCGCCTCGGCCGCGACCTTTTACGGCTCACTCGCCCTGATGTTCGGCGCGCGGCGCGCGCCGGCGCTACGTATCGCGTCGGCCGCCGCCGTCATCGCCTTCATCGTGCTGGTCGCGATCAGCCGCGTCGCGCTACGCGTCCACAGCCGCGCCGAGACCTTGATCGGCGCGGCGACGGGGCTAGTCGCGATCGGCGTCTTTCTCGTCAGCCGGCCGAAGCACGCGCCCACCGACGCGCCGCTGTCGGTCGCCTCGACGCTCGGACCGCTCACGGCGGTGATCGCCATCGGCCTGCTGCTGGTCGCCACCCATTGGACGGCCGAACCGTGGATCGACGCGCTCGCCGGGTCCTTCGGCGCGGTGGCGGGGCTTTGTCATTGAGCCATTCGACGCTATCATCATCTCCCCGGCTTGGCTCGAACGCGAGACGCGTCAGAGCGGTTTCCGATCAAACCGACACGCCGTCATGGCGAAGAGCGCCGCGACGAAACAAATCCAGGGGCCACAGCCCGGCCGCCCTGGATTGCCGCGCTTCGCTCGCTTTTGACGGCGCCGATTTACATGGATCGGGAACCGCTCTAGCGTCCGCTGGCGTGATTGCGGAATTTGTCAATCGAGCGTCTCGAGAATTCTCGACGCGCTGATGAACCGGGGTTTGTGCGGCGATGTTCGGATTCCGCGATGGCGCCAGAAACGGGTCGAGGACACGGCGAACGCCGGCGCGGTGGCCATCGAGAAATTTGCCGGCGCGCCGGGATCGCCGAGGTCGAAGCCCTCGGCTGCCAGCCGCGTGTTGCGCTCTCTTCGCCTTGGCCCTCGCCGCTGCGCCCGCAAAGGCCGCCGACCCCGGCCCGATCCTCTCCGACAACGCCACCGCACTGCCGGTCGTCGCCAGGCACGGCATGGTGGTGTCCCAAGAGGCCGAGGCGTCGCGTGTAGGACTCGACATTCTGAAGCGCGGCGGCAATGCGGTGGATGCGGCGGTCGCGGTCGGCTTCGCGCTCGCCGTCACCCTGCCCCGCGCGGGAAACCTCGGCGGCGGCGGCTTCATGCTGATCCACCGCGCCGATCCGCGCGAGGACATCGCGATCGACTATCGCGAGACGGCGCCGGCGCTCACCACCAAGGACGTGTTCCTCGACGCCAACGGCGAGGCCGATCCGTTCAAATCGCGGTTTTCCGGCCTCGCGATCGGCGTGCCCGGAACCGTAGCCGGCCTCGCGCTCGCCTGGAAGAATTACGGCTCGGGAAAATTCAGCTTCGCCGATCTCGTCGCGCCCGCCGCGGCTCTGGCGCACCGCGGCCTGACCGTCGGCGACGACCTCGCCGACACGCTGCCCGAGGCGCGCGCGCTGTTCGCGCTGCATCCCTCCAGCGCCCGCATTTATCTGAAGAGCGACCTCGGCGCGCCGGCGCCCGACGACCATATCGCGCTCGACGATTTGGCCAGAACGCTGGACAAGATCGCCGCCGAGGGTCCGGACGCGTTCTATCACGGCGAGATCGCAGAAAGAATCGTCAAAGCCGTCGACGAGGCCGGCGGGCGGATGACGCTCGACGACCTCGCCCATTATCGCGCCGTCGAGCGCGAGCCGGTCCGCGGAACCTATCGCGGCCACGAGATCGTGTCGATGCCGCCGCCCTCCTCCGGCGGCGCCCATATCATCGAGATCCTCGACATTCTCGAGGGTTTTCCGCTTGGCCAGCAGGGCCTCGGGTCGGCGGCGGAAATGCACGAAGTCGCGGAAGCGGAAAAGCTCGCCTATGCCGACCGCGCGCGCTGGCTCGGCGATCCCGACGTCGTGAAGATTCCGCTGAAAGGTCTGACCTCCAAGGCCTACGCCGCCGCGCTCAGGGCGACGATCCTGCCGGACAGGGCGCGGCCCGCCGCCGAGATCCTGCCCGGCGAGCCGCAGCGCTACGAGAGCGTTGAGACCACCCAGTTCACGGTGGTCGACGCCGCGGGCGATGCGGTCTCCAACACCTACACCCTCAACTTCTCCTACGGCTCGGGCCTCGTCGCCGATGGAACCGGCGTGCTGCTCAACAACGAACTCGACGATTTCGCCGCCAAGCCGGGCGTCGCCAACGCCTATGGCCTGATGGGCGGCGACGCCAATGCGCCGGGCGCCGACAAGCGCCCGTTGTCGTCGATGAGCCCGACTTTCGTATTCGAAGATGGTCAGCTCGAGCTCGCTACCGGCACGCCCGGCGGCTCGCGCATCATCACCACGGTGCTGCAGATCCTCCTCGACACCATCGATTTCGGGCTCAACATCGCCGAGGCGACCGACGCGCCGCGCGCCCACGACCAGTTGTGGCCCGACGAGATCATGGTCGAGCGCGGCTTCTCGCCCGACACCATCCGTCTGCTCGAGGCCATGGGCCACAAGGTCGTTCCCAGCCCGGCTTCGGGCTCGGCGAATTCCATCGCCCGCGCCCCCGATGGGACCCTGACGGGCGCGTCGGACTCGCGGCAACGGGGAACGCTGGCGGTCGGCTATTGACGCCCGAGGGTTCGCCGTTCCGTCACAATGCCGGGGTAAGCGTCTATGAGAAAAGAATTTCGAACGAGCTCGAGGTAGACATGTCCACGACCGCCCGCCTGTTGTTCCTCGCGCCGCTCATGGCGTTCGCCATCGCCTCGGCGAGCGCCGACTCGCTCTCCGAACGCCGCGCCCAGAAAGAGAAGACCGAAACGGTCGAGATCGAGGTCGCCTGCGGCAAGCTCGACAAGGAGAATTGCGCGGTCGTCGTGCCCGAGATCAACGCCAAGTCGGTCTCGCAGGGCGTGCGGCTGAAGCCGCTGGAGTCGAAGGGCAGCGTCGAGTCGGTGGACGGGCTGTGCGACGGCGACGTGATGCTCGGCGTCGTCCAGGCCGACGTGCTCGCGGTGCGCGCGGCGAAGCCCGATTGCGCCGGCAAGCTGGTGACGCTCGGCCCGCCCCTGTTCCCCTACGAAGGCTTCATGGTGGTCAGGGACTCGGAGCGGGAATCGCAGTTCGGCGACATGGTCGACCGCCTGAAAGCCGGATCCGTGCTCAAGGTCGCCGCCGGCGGCTCGGGCTCGGGCGGCGAACTGACGCTGCGCAACATCCTCGCCAACGAGCCGTCGTGGAAGGAGCTCATCGACATCGCGCCCGACGGCTCGGACACCGCGCTCAACAAGCTGCGCGACGGACAGATCGACGGGTTCTTCGTGATGGACGGACCGCAGTCCCCGCTGTTGCAGGACGTGCGCGAGACCGTCGACCCGAAGACCAAGCGCCGCATCTTCAAGTTCGTCGACATCCGCCCGAGCGACCGGCTGACCGCGATCGAATTCAACGGCCGCGGCCTTTATGCGACCGCGACGCTGGAGTCGGGCTGGTTCAGCGCCATAAAGTCGATCTCGACGCCGGCGGTGCTCGCCATCCGCGACGATTTCTACCAGAAATATCCCGTCGTCGCCGGCAAGATCCGCCAAGCCGCGGAGGACGCGCTGCCCGCAATCGCCGCCAAGGCCGGCGCCAATCCCGACTGGGCGAAGGATTTCCAGGCCCGGTGAGGCGCGCCGCCGGACGACGCGACGGACGCTCGCGCACGGCATCGGAACTCAAAAAGCGAATCGTGGTGAGTTCGCGCGAATCGTCGACCGGCGACAGGACTCGTTCGACTCGCTCCCCGAGTCTAGAGCGGTTTCCGATCGAAGCGACACCCCGTCATTGCGAGGAGCGCAGCGACGAAGCAATCCAGGGGCCGCAGCCCGGCCGCCCTGGATTGCTTCGCTTCGCTCGCTTTTGACGGCGGCGATTCACATGGATCGGGAACCGCTCTAGTGTCGTGGTCCGCTTTCGGGCAAAGCGCCAAGTGAACGCCAAAGTTTCGCGCGTCGCTGTTGGGCCGAACAATAGATGTCCGATATCGGCGCTGTCGATGCTTGCTTCCAGGCGCCTGGGGTTTCTCCCGTTGTTATTTGCGGTATTATTTACGAAGCGAGCACGACCCGAATTCGTCGGTCCTTACTCTAGGCAAGCACGGATTCAACAAATCGCCTCGGGATAAGGCTGCTCTTAACCCTGTGACATGCATTTAACCGTCACTTTGTTGAAGTCGACGCGGATCAATACACCCATTGGTAGTAACATCGATATGAAAGTCAGAAACGGCGGCCACTGCGATGCGATCGAATATGCGGATGCGCGTCGCGACCCGTGAGGGAAGTCGCTGCGGCGGGAGAACATGACCACTATCCTTGGGTGCGAGGCGTTCGGCCACAACATCTGGCTCGTCCTGCTGGCCGCCGCGATTTGCGTCGCCGGCGGCTGGGTCGTGATCCGGCTGCTCAGACGGGCATTGGAGGCTCAAGGCAACCAGCGCCTCGGCTGGGCGTTTCTCGCCGCCTTCGCCTCGGGAGCGTCGATCTGGTGTACGCATTTCGTCGCCGTGCTGGCCTACGATCCCGGGACGCCCATCGGCTTCGACCCGGTCCTCACCATCGTGTCTGCGATCGTCGCGGTCGCCGGCGCGGCGGCGGGGTTCTCGCTTACGGTCGTCTGGCGCGCGCGTTGGGCTCCGACGCTGGGCGGTTGTCTGATCGGGCTCTCGATCGCCGCCATGCATTACAGCGGCATGCTCGCCTATCGCGTCGAGGGCTTGGTGTCTTGGGCGCCGTCGCGCGTCGCCCTCTCCCTGGCGCTCGGGCTCGTCTTCTCCGTGGCCGCGATGCACGTGGCGTCGCACGGGGGCCGGGGCCGCCGCCGTTGGGCGTCCGTCGGCCTGCTGACGCTGGCGATCGTCGGGCTGCATTTCACGGCCATGTCGGCGCTGCGCATCTCGCCCCTGCTGATCGATCCGAGCGCGACGAACCACGACGCCGTGCTCGCCCTCGGGCTGGCGATCGCCTGCATGGCGCTGCTCGTTCTCGCCGCCGGGTTCGTGTCCTTTCTCATCGATCGCAGCGCACGCAAAGAATCGGATAGCGAACTGCAGCACATGGCGTTGCATGACGAGCTCACCGGCTTGCCGAACCGCGCCCATTTCCAGGAAGAGATCGCCGCGCGCGCCGCGCGCGCCAGCGGGGAGAGGACGTCGCTGTCGCTCATCGTCATCGATCTCGACCGGTTTCAGGCGATCAACGATCGGTTCGGCCTGCAGGCGGGAGACGAAGCGTTGCGCAGCTTCGGAGGCCGTCTCGGCGACGCCATGCGCGATTCTCAGTTCGCAGCGCGCCTCGGCGGCGACCAGTTTGCCGTTCTCCACGGCTCGCACGGCGAGTCGCTCGACGACCTTCTGGCGCGACTGCACGAAGAGCTGAGCCGTCCCTTCGATTGCGCCGGCGCTCGGCAGGCGTTCGCGGTCAGCATCGGCGTCGCCGCCTATCCGAGCGATGCGTCCGATGTCGAGACGCTCATCGGCGCCGCTGATCTCGCTAGGCAGCGGGCGCGCGCCGAGGGCGGCGACCGGATCCGTTTTTTCGATCGCTCCGCGGACGAGCGCGAGCGGGCGCGCCGGCGCCTGGTCGACGACTTGCGCTCCGCGATCGCCGCCAACGAGTTGCAGGTGTTCTATCAGGCGCAAAAGGCGATCGCCGGGGGAGCGACTACCGGCTACGAGGCGCTGTTGCGCTGGCGCCACCCGCAGCTCGGATTCATTCCGCCGTCCGAGTTCATTCCGCTGGCGGAGGACAACGGCCTCATCGGATCGCTCGGCGCCTGGGTGCTGCGCAGAGCCTGCGCCGAAGCCGCTGCCTGGGACAGACCCTACAAGGTCGCCGTCAACGTCTCGGCGATGCAACTGTCGTCGACCGACCTTCCGGCGCTGGTGCGCGCGACGCTCGCCGAGACGGGCCTGCCGGCGACGCGCCTGGAACTGGAGCTGACGGAGTCCGCGGTCGTCGTCGATGCCGAGCGATCGCTCGCGATCATCCGCGAGGTCCGACGGATGGGCGCCACGATCGCGCTCGACGATTTCGGCGTCGGCTATTCCTCGCTGTCGACGTTGCGGCAATTTCCGTTCGACAAGATCAAGCTCGACCGCTCGTTCATGAGCGAAATCGAGGCGTCGCGACAGGCCCGGGCGATTGTGCGCGCTGTGCTGGCGATCGGCCGGGCGTTCGAGATCCCGGTGCTCGCCGAAGGCATCGAGACCGAGGCCCAACTCGCGACCCTCAGGGCCGAGGGCTGCGACGAGGCCCAGGGCTACTTGCTCGGCAGACCGGCGCCGATGGCGCAATTGGTCGCGGAAGGACATCTGCGGAGCCGCCGCGGCGGCGGCGCGGCCTTCCCGCTGTCGAGCGCGGCGAGCGCAGCGTAGAGCGCGGCGCGCTATCGAGCGACGAGCGCCAGCAGACCCAGCTTCACGAGCCAGACGAGGGCGCTTAGCGCGACAGGCTGGCGCTCGCCGGGAAGCCCGGCGACGAGTTCGCTCGCGCGCCCGCGTCGACCGCCTCGACGGGTTCCTGCCGACCCAGCGCCCGCGCCTTTTCGACGAAGCGCGGCGCATGTCCGGGGTCAGCCACCTGGACCCAGAATTCGGCGGCGTCGGCATGGGTCAGGTAGCCGCGCAGGAACGACTCGCCGGCCGTATGACGGCCCATCACGTTGCGGCCTGCGATCGTACAGGCTTCGGGGTGATGGTAGATAGCCGCCGGGCGTCGCGCCATTTTCGCCATGCCGTGCACGGGGGTTGCGCTTCAGGATAGAAGCTGCCCGGACGGCGGCTCGAGCGCCCTTGTTTCCCCCGCCCGCCCCTGCTACTGGGGCCGCTCTTAACCTATTCGCCGGGATTTCCTCGCCATGGCCGCGCGCCAGTTCATTTATCACATGCAGGGCCTGACCAAGACTTGGCCGGGCGGCAAGAAAGTCTTGGAGAACGTCCATCTCTCCTTCTACCCCGACGCCAAGATCGGCGTGCTCGGCGTCAACGGCTCGGGCAAGTCGACGCTGCTGCGCATCATGGCCGGCCTCGACACGGAGTTCGTCGGCGAGGGTTTCGTCGCCGAAGGCGCGACGGTTGGCTACCTTCCCCAGGAGCCGCAGCTCGACCCCGCGCTCGACGTGCGCGGCAACGCGATGCTCGGCGTCGCCGACAAGCAGGCCGTGCTCGACCGCTACAACGCGCTCGCCATGAACTATTCCGACGACAGCGCGGACGAGATGACGCGGCTGCAGGACGAGATCGAAGCCAAGGGTCTGTGGGACCTCGACAGCCAGGTGGGACAGGCGATGGACGCGCTCGGGTGCCCCGCCGACGACGCCGAGGTGACCAAGCTCTCGGGCGGCGAACGCCGCCGCGTCGCGCTCTGCCGGCTGTTGTTGGAAAAGCCCGACCTGCTGCTGCTCGATGAACCAACGAACCATCTCGACGCCGAGACGGTCAACTGGCTCGAAGGCCACCTGCGCGCCTATCCGGGCGCGATCCTGATCGTCACCCACGACCGCTACTTCCTCGACAACGTGACCGGCTGGATCCTCGAGCTCGACCGCGGCCGCGGCATCCCCTACGAGGGCAATTATTCCGCGTGGCTGCAGCAGAAGCAGAAGCGGCTCGAGCAGGAGGGCCGCGAAGATGTCGCCCGCCAGCGCGCGCTCGCCGAGGAATCGGAGTGGATCGCGTCTTCACCAAAGGCGCGGCAGGCGAAGTCCAAGGCGCGCATCGCCGCTTACGACGAGCTGTTGAAGAAGCAGAGCGACAAGGCGCCGAGCGTCGCGGAGATCGTCATTCCCGTCGCCGAGCGGCTCGGCGCCAACGTCATCGAGTTCGAGGGCCTGTCGAAGGGCTATGGCGACCGGCTGCTCATCGACAAGCTCTCTTTCAAGCTGCCGCCCGGCGGCATCGTCGGCGTCATCGGCCCCAACGGCGCCGGCAAGACCACGCTGTTCCGCATGATCACCGGCCAGGAGACGCCCGACGCCGGATCGATCGAGATCGGCGAGTCGGTGTCGCTCGGCTATGTCGACCAGTCGCGCGACACGCTCGACGGCAAGAAGACGGTTTGGGAAGAAATCTCCGGCGGCGCCGACGTCATCTATCTCGGCAAACGCGAGATCAACTCGCGCGCCTATTGCGGCACGTTCAACTTCAAGGGCCCCGACCAGCAAAAGAAGGTGGGGATGCTGTCGGGCGGCGAGCGCAACCGCGTGCATCTGGCCAAGATGCTGAAAAAAGGCGCCAACGTGCTGATGCTCGACGAGCCGACCAACGACCTCGACGTCGACACTCTTCGCGCCCTCGAGGAAGCGTTGCTGGACTTCGCGGGATGCGCGGTCATCATCAGCCACGACCGCTTCTTCCTCGACCGCATTGCCACCCACATGCTCGCCTTCGAAGGCGACAGCCATGTCGAATGGTTCGAAGGCAATTTCGCCGCTTACGAAGAAGACAAGAAGCGCCGCCTCGGCATCGACAGCGTCATCCCGCACCGGCTGAAGTACAAAAAATTCTCGCGGTGAGGAGTTAGAGCGGTTTCCGATCTATGTGAATTGGCGCCGTCATTGCGAGCGAAGCGAAGCAATCCAGAGCGGTCGGGCTGCGGCCCCTGGATTGCTTCGCTTCTCTCGCAATGACGGGGGCTCAATTGGATCGGGAAGCACGCTAGTCCTCAAAAAACTCCTCGTCGACTTTCTTGATGAAAAGAGTTTCCTCCACACGACAACCGACGCCATACTGTATCATCAACCGAGTCAATTCACTGCCATCGATCAGCACTATGCGTTTGCTCAGGCCTTTCGCCGTTTCTCTAGCGGTATTCGAAAACGAAGACGTAGTCATAAATAGGCCCTTGGAGGCCTTGAATGTGTCGAGAGCGCCGAAGAAGTCGCGGATCATTCCGGGCCCGATTGCATTTTCATTGTATCGCTTGGCTTGGACGTAGATACGGTCCAAGCCGAGCGGATCTTGGTCGATTACACCGTCGACCCCGCCGTCTCCCGTCTTCCCGAGAGCGCGCGCCGCGTTTGCCGTTGAGCCTCCATAGCCCATCGCGGTGAGCAACTTGATGACGAGCCTTTCAAAAAAGGCCGGGGGCGCCGCGAGAATCCGATCGAGCAAGTCTCTTCCAAGCTCGCTCTCCAACTGTTGCTGCGCTGCGCGCATGGAGTCATCGGGCGTGAGTTTCGTGGCCGTTGCAACCGCGTCGTGTTCGCCGACGGAGTTGTCGTCGGTACGTGTCGCTTGTCGAAAATCCTTGAACTGCGGGAACTTCTCGAGGAACTTGATGTCGATGCGCTTTGGAGGAGAGGCGAGAACCTTCTTGCCGGCTTCGGTGATGCGGAATCGTCCGCGACCGGTGGCTTCAACGAGGCCGGCTTTGCCCAAATAGCTCTTCGCCCAGTGGACACGATTGGCGATGGTGGTCTGTCGGCCTGACGGGAGCAGTGTGGACCGCTCCTCATCGCTCAGGCCAAATTCGCTCGCCAACGAGTCGACGACATCGCCGATCTTCGCCTCACCGGTCGCGGACGAGCGAAGAACCGGCAGCATCAATGTCTGAAAGTCCGGGATCATCGTTGGGCGCCCCCCCAAAATCATGCGCTTGGCAGAGATTACCGCGAAAAACGGACTGCATCAGTAGGGAATGTTTCGACCCCCGAATTCGGCCGGTTTCGAGTGGCGACATCGAGTGGTCGCGTACGGCGGGCATGACGATGCGAGAAAAACCTTCCTTTCCGCAAAGAACTCTCCCACCCACGTCGCCGCGCCCGCTGGCGATTTTCTTTGCCAATCAACAGCCGCCTGACCTCGCTCAATGTGGCGCGCGGCTCGAGGGGGGATTGTCGACAACGACTATCTCGGAGGACCCATGCCCTCAGAGCCCGTGCGCGTGCTCCATGAGCGCCGCTGTAGCCGCGGGCGCCGACCGCGGCGCCAAAGCCGGGGTCGGCGCCCCGGCTACACCGTCGCCGCGGCGCGGTTGATCGGCGCGCGGGTCGGGCGCATAGAGACGGCGAGGACGGCCGCGGCGAAGCTCGTCGACCCCCGCGTCGCCTCGGAGGTTGCGGTCGAGGAAAGCGCGTGATGCACGAGCTGTCGCTGACCGAGAGCGTCGTCGAGATCGCGCTGGAAGAGATGCTCGAGGCCGGCGCGAGCCGCGTGACCCGCATCGTGCTCGAGATCGGCGATTTGAGCGCGGTCGAGCCCGAGGCGATGGCGTTCTGCTTCTCCGCGGTGAGCTCGGGCACGGCGGCCGAGGGGGCGGAACTCGCGATCGAGCGCGTCGCGGGCGCGGGCTGGTGCATGGCTTGCGAAAAAACCGTGCCGCTCCAGGAACGCTTCGGCCCCTGCCCTCATTGCGGCGGGTTCGAGGTGCAAATGACTGAGGGCGGCGAAATGCGAATTCGCGAATTGGAGGTCGTTTGATGTGCAGCGTATGCGGATGCGGCCAGGCCGAGGTCGCCGGCGACCATGGCCACGACCATGGCCAGGGGGCGCACGACCATGACCACGATCACGCGCATGAGCCCGAAACGCACGACCACGCCCAGGAGCGCATCGTCAGAATCGAACGCGACATCCTCTCCAAGAACGATGCTTTCGCCCGCGACAACCGGCGGGCATTCGCCGCGCGGGGCGTGTTCGCCTTGAACCTCGTTTCCAGCCCCGGCTCGGGCAAGACCTCGCTGCTGGTGCGCGCGATCGAGAAGCTCGAGGGCCGCGAGGAGGTAGCGGTCATCGAGGGCGATCAGCAGACCTCCAACGACGCCGAGCGCATCCGCGCCGCCGGCGCGCCGGCGATCCAGATCAACACCGGCAAGGGCTGCCATCTCGACGCCCACATGGTGGGACACGCCTTCGACAGCCTGAAGCCGGCGCCCGGCAGCGTGTTGTTCATCGAGAACGTCGGCAATCTCGTCTGTCCCGCGGCGTTCGATCTCGGCGAAGCCAAGCGCGTCGTCGTGCTCTCGGTGACCGAGGGCGAGGACAAGCCGCTCAAATATCCCGACATGTTCGCTTCTGCCGACCTGATGCTCATCAACAAGTCGGACCTGCTGCCGCATGTCGATTTCGACGTCGGCAAGTGCCTGGCCTATGCGTTGCGCGTAAATCCCAAGCTGCAGACGCTTGTCGTCTCGGCGCGCAGCGGCGAGGGCGTCGACGCCTTCGTCGCCTGGATCGAGGCGCATGCCCAGCGCCAGCCGCTCGCGGCGCATGGCTGACAGATGACGGCGGCGGCGACTTTTCCGCGCCCGAACTCGCCGCGTTTGCGGCTGAGGGTGCGCGGCGCCGTGCAAGGCGTCGGCTTTCGCCCCTTCGCCTACGGACTCGCCCAAGAACTCGCGCTCTCCGGCTTCGTGCTCAACGACGCCGAGGGCGTGCTGATCGAGATCGAAGGTGCTGGCGCCAAAACCTTCGTCGAGACGCTGCGCAACGCGCCGCCGCCGCTCGCCCGCATCGATGCGATCGAGATCGCCGAATGCGCGCCGCGCGGCGACGAAGGCTTTTCGATCGACACGACGCGCGCCGGCCGCGCGCTCACCCGCATCGGCGCCGACGCCGCCGTGTGCGAAGATTGCCTGGAGGAGCTGTTCGATCCGGCGAGCCGTTTCTACCATTACCCCCTCGTCAACTGCACCCATTGCGGGCCGCGCTATACCCTTGCGCGCTCGCTGCCTTACGACCGCGCGCAGACGTCGATGGCGCCGTTCGCGATGTGCGATTGTTGTGCGCGCGACTATCGCGACCCGGCGAACCGCCGCTTCCACGCCGAGCCGATCGCCTGCCCGCGCTGCGGGCCGAACATCGACGTGTCGGTGGAAACGATCGCCCAAACAATCACGGCGGGCGGCATCGTCGCGGTGAAGGGGGTCGGCGGCTACCATTTGATCTGCGACGCGCTGAACGAAGCGACGGTGGCGAGGCTCAGGGTGAACAAGGCGCGCGAATCGAAGCCGTTCGCGGTGATGGTTCTCAATGTCGCGAGCGCCGAACGTCTCGCCCACATGAACGAGGCGGAGCGCGCGCTGTTGACGAGCCGCGCGGCGCCGATCGTGCTGATGAAGGCGAACGGCCGCCTCGCGCCCAGCGTCGCTCCGCGACTTTCCGAGATCGGCGTGATGCTGCCCTATACGCCGCTGCACTGGCTGATTTTTTACGAGTTGCAGCGTCGTCATTGCGAGGAGCAAGGACACGGCCCCGCTCCTGCGCCGTCATGGCCGGGCTCGTCCCGGCCATCCACGTCGCACAGCTTGGACGAAGCGCAGGGCGTTCGAACCCATTCGAGCGGGGTGGCGGAGCCAACAAACTCGGGGCGCCAGCAGCGGAACGACGTGGATGGCCGGGACGAGCCCGGCCATGACGAGCCTATGTTCAGAGTCGCAGGCAGTTCTTTTCCCGCCGCTTGGCGCGCGTCGCCTTGCGATTTCGCGCTCGTCGCCACCAGCGCCAATCTCGGCGGCGAGCCGCTGATCGCCGACGACGAAGAGGCGCGCGCAAAACTCGCCGCAGTCGCCGACCTCATCGTCAGCCACGGGCGCAAAATCGTCGTGCGCGCCGACGATTCCGTGATGCGCGTGCTCGTCGGCGCTCCCGCTTATATTCGCCGCGCGAGGGGTTTCGTCCCGGACCCGATCGATCTCGGCTGCGACGGCCCGAGCGTCATCGCCCATGGCGCCGATTCGAAGAACACGGTGACTCTCACGCGCGGGCGCGAGGCTTTCGTTTCCCAATTTCTCGGCGATCTCGATGATCGGCTCACCATTCGCTTCCGCGCGGAGACGATTGCGCATCTGAAGTCGATCCTGTGCATCGAGCCGGAGATCGTCGCCTGCGATCTGCATCCCGATTTCGTCTCGACGCGCGACGCCGAGCGCAGCGGGCTGAAGCTCGTTGCCGTCCAGCACCATGTCGCTCATGTCGTGGCGACGGCGGCGGAGCAAGGTTGGCGCGCGGGCGTCCTCGGCGTCGCGCTCGATGGTTTCGGCTACGGCGACGATGGCGCCTCGTGGGGCGGCGAGCTCATAGAGCTCGATGGCGCGAGCTGGCGCCGCGTCGGCCATCTGGCGCCGCTGGCGCTGCCCGGCGGCGACAAGGCGGCGCGCGAGCCGTGGCGCATGGGCGTCGCGATGTTTTACGCACTCGGCCGTGGGGGCGAGGCGGCAAAATGGTTTGCCGAGATCCCCGAGGCGGCAAAACTCGCCGAAGCGCTGCGACGCGGCGCCCGGACGCCGAAGACGACGAGCCTCGGCCGCCTCTTCGACGCCATCGCCGCGCTCGCCGGGGTGTGCCGCGTGCAGCATTACGAGGGTCAGGCGGCGATGGAGCTCGAGGCGCTGGTGAAGACTGTAGCCGGCCGCGTCGAGGCCGGCTGGACGAGGGAAGCTGGGGTCGACGCCCCCGGCTACAAGCTGAGCCGGCTCGACCTCAGCCCGTTCGCCGCGCGCATCATCGACGAGCGGCTGACGCCGCGCGAGGCGGCGGAGGGGTTTCACGCCACGCTGATCGCTGCGCTCTCCGATTGGATCGCGGCCGAGGCGGCGCTGAGCGGCCGGCGGCGCATCGCGCTCGGCGGCGGCTGTCTGATGAACCGCGTGCTCGCCGACGGCCTGACGTCTCTCTTGCGTGCGAAAGACTTCGACGTCGCCATCCCGCGCAAAATCCCCGCCAACGATGGCGGGGTTTCGTTCGGCCAGGCGGCGTTCGCGCTCGCCGCCATGTAAGGAAAGGTCCGCCCCATGTGTCTCGCCATCCCCGTGCGCATCGTAGAGATCCTGCCCGACGACATGGCGAAAGTGAGCCTCGACGGCATGGTGAAAACCGTGTCGACCGCGCTGATCGAAGAGCCGGCAATTGGCGACTATGTCGTGCTGCATGTTGGCTATGCGCTCGCCAAGATCGACCCCGAGGAAGCGAAGCGGACGCTGGAGCTATTCGCTCAGATCGGAATCGCGGCATGAAATACGTCGACGAATATCGCGACGGCGCGCTGGCGCAGTCGATCGCCGAGGCGATCCGCCGCGAGGCCCGTCCCGACCGGACCTATCGGCTGATGGAATTCTGCGGCGGCCATACCCACGCGATTGCGCGCTACGGCCTCGAGGACCTGCTGCCGTCCTCGGTGCGCATGATCCACGGCCCCGGCTGCCCGGTCTGCGTGTTGCCGATGGCGCGCATCGACCTCGGCATTTTGTGCGCCCACGATCGGCGCGTAACCATGTGCGTCTATGGCGACTTGATGCGCGTGCCGGGCTCCCACGGCTCGAGCTTCCTCAGAGCCAAGGCCGAGGGCGCCGACGTGCGCATGATCTATTCGACGCTGGATGCAATCCGCATCGCCGAGAAGGAGCCGAAGCGGGAAGTCGTATTCTTCGCCATCGGCTTCGAGACCACAACGCCGCCGACCGCACTCGCGATCCGCGCCGCGGAGAAAAAGGGGCTGAAGAACTTTTCCGTGATCTGCAATCACGTGCTGACCCCCGCGGCGATGACGGCAATCCTCGAATCCGGCGGCAAGGACGGCGTGCGGGTCGAGGGCTTCGTCGGCCCCGCGCATGTGAGCACGGTGATTGGCACGAAGCCCTACGAGGTGTTTGCCCGGGACTACCATAAGCCCGTCGTCATCGCCGGCTTCGAGCCGCTCGATGTCGCGCAGGCGATCCTGATGCTGATAAGGCAGATCAACGACGGGCGCTCGGAGGTCGAGAACGAATATATCCGCGCCGTCACCCGCGAAGGCAACGCGCGGGCGCAGGTCGAAGTCGCCGACATTTTCGAGCTCGCGGACACGTTCGAATGGCGCGGCCTCGGCTGGTTGCCGATGAGCGCGCTGAAGCTCAGAGACAAGTACGCCGAGTTCGACGCCGAGCAACGCTTCGGCCTCGTCGCCGAGCCGGCCAAGGACAATCCGGCCTGCGAATGCGGCGAGATCCTGCGCGGCGTCAAGACGCCGCGCGAGTGCAAGTTGTTCGGAACGGCCTGCACGCCGGATACGCCGATGGGCTCGTGCATGGTCTCGCCGGAAGGCGCCTGTTCGGCGCATTGGACCTACGGCCGCTTCCGCGAGAGGAACGCCGCTTGAGCCGGCGCAGGCTCGATGTCAAACATGGCCGCGTCGATCTCTCGCACGGCGCCGGCGGGCGCGCGATGGGGCAGTTGATCGAAGGCCTGTTTCTCGAGGCCTTCGACAATGAATGGCTGCGCGCCGGCAACGATCAGTCGGCGTTCGACGTCGCCGCCGGCCGCATGGTGATGACGACCGACGGCTATGTCGTCTCGCCGCTGTTCTTTCCCGGCGGCGACATCGGCAAGCTCGCGGTCAATGGCACGATCAACGACGTCGCCATGGCGGGCGCGCGCCCGCTCTATCTGTCGGCGAGCTTCATCATCGAGGAAGGCTTTGCGCTTTCCGATCTGCAGCGCATCGCTCAAAGCATGGGCGAGGCGTCGCGCGCGGCGGGCGTGCCGATCATCACCGGCGACACCAAGGTGGTCGAGCGCGGCAAGGCGGACGGCGTGTTCGTGACCACCTGCGGCGTCGGCGTCACGCCCCCGGGGCTCGAGCTGTCCAGCGACAAGGCGCGGCCCGGCGATGTCGTGATCCTCTCCGGAGCGATCGGCGACCATGGCGTCGCCGTGATGTCGAAGCGCGAGAACCTCGAGTTCGACACCGAGATTGTCTCCGACACCGCCGCGCTGCACGGGCTCGTCGCCGCCATGGTCGCAGCCGCCGGGCCGCATTTGCGGGTGATGCGCGATCCGACGCGCGGAGGGCTGGCGGCGACCCTCAACGAACTCGCGCATGCCTCGGGCGTCGGCTTCGCCCTCGAGGAGGCGGCGATTCCCGTGCGCCCCGAAGTGGCGGCGGCCTGCGAGTTCCTCGGCCTCGATCCGCTCAACGTCGCCAACGAGGGCAAGCTGGTCGCCATCTTATCCCCGGATGCGGGCGAGACATTGCTCGCGGCGATGAAGGCGCATCCGCTCGCCCGCAACGCCGCGATCATCGGCCGCGCGGTCGAGGACGCGCAATGTTTCGTCGAGATGCGCACCGCGTTCGGCGGCGGCCGCATCGTCGATTGGCTGTCGGGCGAGCAATTGCCTCGGATTTGCTAATATAAACGCGGCTCGGGCAAGGCGCGCCCCGCGACCCGAGGCCGTCGCCTTTTCCCTGGCGGCGCGGAGGCGCGCCACGCCCGTCAAGGCGAGGAAGCCGCGGCCGTCGCCTGG
>JBKQKS010000233.1:0-42541 GCA_052147395.1 Roseiarcus sp. | reverse complement strand
CGCCGACCCGCTCAGCCGTCGGACAGGACAACGCGGGTTCAACCGGTCGAGCATGTTGAGTGTCGAGCGCGGACAAGGCTGACAATACACGGTCACGCTGCGCCAAATCCAGTTGCGCCACGCCGGCGAACCAGATTTCAAATTCTGCCGCGTCCATGATCCTATCTCCAACTCGCAAGTGCATTATTAACCGCTCTCAACAGACTTTGCAATAAGCGCGAATTCTTTCCCCTTGGATTTGTGAATGGTCATCACATTGACACCCGTCCAGACACGAGTTGAGGCGGAGAAATGCTCCTGCAACAGCGCCCCGGACACAATTTGTCGCGCTTCCACATAGCTGCCAGCGGTGCGCCAGCGCGCGATGAGATTTTCCCGAAGCTGCGTGCCACGGTTCAGAAGGCGAATGAACCGCGCATCTTCGGCCACCTGTTTCAGTTTCTCGTGGGATGCTCCGTCGATCAGATGCCGCACTGCAAGCCAATCGGCTTCTGAGTCGCCAGTGAGAACCAAGCCCATCCGCCCGGCAGCAATCGCTGCGACATCGGCTAGAAGTGTCGTGCGCGTACTGCCGCGCAACGCCGCACCATTTTGATGGGCCGTCAGCGCGTCGGCGAAGGTCAAGTCGGCTTTGCTGATGTCGCCACCGTTACGGCCGCGTATGTGGTTGATGACGTCACCAAGCAAGTTCCCCTTGAGTTCGTCGGCATTCGTCGCTCCCTCCAGCAAACCGCCGATAAGGATGGCCGCGAGGGCAGGTCCTTCGGGATCAATAAGCACGTCATGCGCGACTTCGGGCAACCTCGGCGAGGCAGACCCGAGACAGCCTGAAACCCTCAGCATCATGTCGCGCGACTTGACAAGAACCGCCAGCGACCAACCGTTTCCACCATTGCGAAGGAGTCGTTGCCTCGCGGCGAGCGCCGCGTGCTTCACCGGGCTTAAAGGCTCGTCCCGGTAGTAGGCGTATTTCGACACGCTGACGTGCGTGTAGTTTTTGCCGACATTCGCGCCCGTCAGCACATCATTCCCAAAATCAACGATGTCCGTTCCATCGCTGCGGTTGTTTTCCTTGCCGAAGTCGAAAATCGTCGGCTTGAACCGCTCGATAAAGGTGCCGATGCGCGCGGGATCAGCTCCGCGAAATTCATAGATGCGTTGCTCGGCATCAGCGAGGGTAATCAAGCGGCTGTGCTGTCCGAGCGCCGTGATCATCCGCCATTCGTCGAGATTGGTGTCCTGAAACTCATCCAGAATGATGATCGGGTAGCAGTCAGCCAGAATGCGGCATAGGCGCGGGCTTTGCTCCAGAACGTCGGCCGTCAGGCCTGCAAAGAGATCAAAACCGAGTAAAGCCTCTTCGGCAAGGAGCCGCTTCAATTCGGCGGGACGATCGGCCTTGGGGATCCCGGCAAGCCGGCCGGCCGCGTCAGGAGGCGGCAACAGGCGCAGGACGCGGTGGCCCACAAGCAAATAGCCATGGCCGCGGATGAACTCCCAAGCAAAGCCGTGATAGGTGTTGATTTCGATCTTCGCGCGCGCGTCGCGCGGAATCCGAAGGATGGACTCTTGGACGATCCGCGCGACCGTCGCGCGCGCAAAACTTAGGAACAGGATTCTTTGGCCCGGCGCTAGGTCGCCATCAGCGATTTCCGTGCCGGCCTTTACGAGTGCGATCGTCGTTTTGCCGGAACCGGGACCGCCGAGGACCAGCAGGTGACCTCCCGTACGGAGAAGTTCCTTGCGCTGCTCGCACAATTTGAGCTCGGCCATTCCACGCTCTCCTACGACGGCGCTGCGCCCCGTGGCGGGGCAGCGGCGGCGGGCGGTTGCGCAATCGCCTTGATCGCCGCTAGTACCGACTTCACTGTCGGGGGCATTTCCGCGAGTGCGCAGACCGCCAAGAGGTCAGCCGCGCCGCCGCTTCCCTTCGACCAACCGAGATACTTACGCAACGCGTCTTTGAGGTCGGCGACGGAGGTTGCTATCTGAGGTGTCTCTGCGGCGAGATGCGGCGGCCATTCGCCATCGGCAACCAGTTGAAGCGCATAGCGGCGGAGCGCAGCGTCCGCCGTTTCGTTCAGCAACAGAGCCTCAAATCCTTTGGTCGGCGCTTCGTAGGCATAATCGACCGAAGCCACAATCTGCGCCTGCTGGGCAGCGTTGCTCTGTTTGTCATAGGCGGCAAATACCGTTTTGCCGTAGGTGCGGAAGAACGCGCCGAAACCAGCGACTTGCGTGTCGGTCCTTGCGTTGAAGACGGCAAGGCCTAGGGCTTCCAGTGACGCGTAGTTCTGAGGATCAAGTTCGGCAAGCCGCCGCGCCGCCGCGGGGTACGCTGCCGCTTCCGTTTCACCTTCTGTAATCAGCACGCGGCGCGCCAGGAGCGCTTCGGCGAAGCGCAGGCGAAACTCCGAACTGTATGCTTTTGGCTTAATATGAGCCGGAAACGCAATGGGTGCGCCTGAGATCTTTCCGTTCGTGTCGCGCCGCAGAACGATGATTTGACTGGGATGAAACTCCTCAAGGACATATGGTGAGTGCGACGTGAACAGCGCCTGAGATGCCTTGCTGCGCACGCCGTCAACAATGCGTTTCTGCGTCGATGGCGGAATCGCAATTTCCGGCTCTTCCATCGCGAATATCACGGTCTTCTTTGCATCCGCGATCATCGAGAGCAGCGCGAGCACCAGCATATTGATCGTGCCATTGCCTTGATGCTGGAACGGTGCCGCATGCGCGGTCGTGCCATTCATGGCACCCGTCGCCACGAACACCGTCAGCGTTCGGCGAAGCGTCTCGCGGGTAAGATCGGAGACGCGTAGATGCGGCTCCGAGGCCCATTCGGACGGTACGAAACTCCGGATAGCCGCCTGGACGCTGGACAGAATTTGCGTGACGCCCACTTCCGGATCGTCGGCCACGGGAAGCACGCGCAATTGCGCCAGAACCTTCTCCCACATTTTGGGCCGCAACTCGTATACGCGCAGGATGATATCGAGCAACGAGCCGCGTTCGAGGCTGAGCGCACGCGAACCAGTGCGTAACGCGCGCAGCAACAAAAATCCGCAGAGCCGCTTGTCAGTCGTTCGGAACGGCGGTTGTTCGCCGTTGTCTTGCGGCGGCGAGCAAAAGAAGGTCTGTGCTTTGAAGTCGTCCTCGTCAGAATCGTACCACCCGCGAAAACCGACCCGCAGCGCCTCCTTAACATCGGCACCCTCGATCGCGCCAATAGGAGGTCCCGCGATGAGGCTACCCGTCGTTTCGTTCCAGAATTCCAGGTTGCCTTTGAAGTGGCGGACCTGTTCCGGACTGAGATCGATGATCGTCACTTCGATTTCGATTGGTATCGAGTTGCCATCGGCGTCGAGATAGCGACCGGCATAAAAATCATGCTCGTCGACCGCCGCGACACGATTGATGCGGTCCGGCCCAAGCACCAAGTCAATGGCCTCAATGACGGACGACTTGCCGGAATTATTGTCGCCGATCAAGACGACATGCCCAGGCAGCGTAAGTGCCCCTTCCGCAATCCCGCGGAAATTCTTGATCGAAAGCTGCGCAATGCGCACGGTCGTGGCCTCGGTTCAGCGCGATAATTCCCGCTAATACTTTAGGCCTGAGTCAGCCACGTGCCTAGCACCTTGTCGGTCGCTAACCGGGCACCGGCCCGCGCCGCGCCGGAGCCCAACGAACATTGCGCAGGTTGGTGAGCGCGGTGGCGAGTTCGGCCGATCCCTCGGGATAATGCGGCAGTTCGGCGGTGATACGCGCCGCGAGTTCGCAAAGGTCCCTTCGTGTCAGACGCAGCAGTTCGTTGATTGTCAGCACGCGAATTGTTTCCTCCATCAGTTGCCGACCGCGCCGATCGCGGCCTTCTGTGGGAGGCCAAGGCTCCGGGTGAGGCGGCTGCATCGCCTGCGACCGGAACGAAGAGGAGGAGTGCGCAGCACTTGCGGCCATGAGCCGAGAACGGTGCTTTCTGGCCGAAAGAAGAACGCGAGCGGTCGCGGACGTGATGGAGGTTCCGCGTGGTGACGAGCTAGCGAACTCGATCCTGACAGGAACTGTGCGATCAATTATCTCACACGCGTCTCGCCCTGCCTTGTTGAACTGCAAGACCGACCCGACGACGTGGAGCGCTTCACCGCTGTTCGCGCAAACGGTTCCGTGTATGATGAGCAATGACCAAGAAGCTGCCCCTGTCTGATTTTCGCGCCGTCCGACACAAGCTCGAACCGCATGAATTTGCCGTGAGCGAAGGACAGGACGCTCCGCCGACACACCCCATCGACGAAGAGACGTGGAACGGGATCACGCACTTGCCCGATGATGTCGCGATCCGCACGTCGGATCATAACGGCCATCGGTTCGCCCTGCTTTACAGCCTTCCGCTTTGGGGCGACTGGATCACGGCGACTGGCGATCCCTTGAATCCCGACGAACTCTTCAACTGCATGCTCGACGCTAGCGACGCATTCCAGTGCGCAAACTTTCTCTTCCTGCACGGCTACTACCGTGCCGCCATGGCCGAGCTTCGTGTCGCGCTCGAACTGGTCATGATCGGCGCGTACGGAAACCTCAAGCCCGTTGATCCCGACTTCGTCGTGTGGAAAACGAGCGGTTCGGAGCTTGGCTTCACACTGATTCGAAAGCGCATGTACGCCATGCTTCGCTCCGACCAAGGCAAGTGGCTTTTCGCCAAGGGCGAGCCCTCCGTGCCAATGATGATGAGACAAGCACCCCCCTGGAGTTTACCGTCGAGGGCAGAGGTCACATCATCCCATGGTCATGCCGCTCATTCCCTTCGAGAAGACTCTTGCCGAAGGCGCCGCAACAGAGGGAGGCCGTAGGCCGACCGTCGTTGCGGCGCCTTCGGCGGCCTCGCCTGAGCTCTCCGACCGGCCGCGTCGTCGGACGTTCACCGCCGCCTACAAGTTTCGGATACTTCGCCAGGTCGATGAGGCGGAGCCGGGCGGCATTGGCGCGATCCTGCGGCGCGAGGGGCTGTATTCCTCGCTGTTGACGGATTGGCGTCGGCAACGCGACGCCGGCGCATGCGAGGCGCTGAAGGCCGTCAAACGCGGCCCCAAGGTCGCCGAGGCCAACCCGCTGGCGGCCGAACAAGCCCGGTTGCAGCGCGACAACGAGCGCCTGACGCTGCGCTTGCAGCGCGCCGAGGCGATCATCGAAATCCAAAAAAAAGTGGCTTTGCTGCTGGGCCTGTCGATGCCCGGCGACGAGGCGTCCTGATGGACGCCGTGGCGGCCCTGCCGCCCGGCGGCGGGCTGATCGGCGCGGCCTGCGCGGCGCTGGGTCTGTCGCGCTCGAGCTTCCATCGCCGAACCGCGACGGCCCGGCGACCACCTGCGCCGCTCCGTCCGCGCCCTCGTCCCGCCCGCGCGCTGGCCGCTCCCGAGCGTCAGGCCGTCCTCGACCTGTTGCGCGAACCTCAGTTCGTCGACCAAACTCCGGCAGAAGTCTACGCCGAGTTGCTGGACCAGGGCCTCTACTATTGTTCGATCCGCACCATGTATCGCATCCTTCACGAGAACGGCGAAGTGAACGAGCGCCGCCAGCAGTTGCGCCACCCCGTCTACAAAAGGCCGGAACTCATCGCCGAAGGCTCCAACCAGGTCTGGTCATGGGACATCACCAAGCTGATGGGGCCGGCCAAATGGACCTACTTCTATCTCTACGTGATCATCGACATCTTCAGCCGAAGGGTCGTGGCTTGGCTGGTCGCCGACGCCGAAAGCGCCGCCTTGTTCAAACCGCTGTTCGAGGACGCCGCCGCCAAGCACGGCGTCTTGCCCGGCCAGCTTACCCTGCACGCCGACCGCGGACCCTCCATGAAAGCCAAGGCCACCGCCCTGTTGCTCGCCGATCTCGGCGTCACCAAGTCCCACAGCCGGCCCTACACATCCAACGACAATCCCTTCTCGGAGAGCCTGTTCAAAACCTGCAAATATCAGCCCCAGTTCCCCGAACGCTTCGGCTCCATCCAGGACGCCAAGGCCTTCTGCCGCAGGTTCTTCGACTGGTACAACGGCCAACACCACCACCTCGGAATCGGCCTGATGACGCCCAACCAAGTCCACTACGGACAAGCCGACGAGGTCTACGCCGCACGAAAGCACACCCTCGAAAACGCCTTCCTCGCCAACCCCAACCGCTTCGTCAAAAAGGCGCCCTCGCCGCCCAATAAGCCAACCGCAGTCTGGATCAATCCGCCCCAAATCAAGCCCGAAATCCAAGCCTAAATTATCAAGCCAGGTGTCTCAAAGTCGTTGACACGTTCCGCTTCCGAAAGTGCCCGCTTGGCTAAACAAGGAAGAGAGGCCGCCGGCGTGAAAGATCGCCAACTGTGGTGGGCCGAAGCGTCGATCTGGACGGACCGCATGGTGTCGGCGCTGGGTAACGGCGTCAAAGGAGGCAAATGGTTCAGCTTGGTGGATAAGGCCATCCGTCTCGAGACCCTGAACATCGCTTGGGAACAAGTCGAGCGGAACAAGGGGTCGAGCGGGATAGATGGCGTGAGCGTGGAGCGGTTCGCGGCGGGCGCGGAGCGGTATCTGGCCGAACTTCATGAAAGTTTGAAGTCCGGTCAGTATCGGCCCTCGCCGGTCAAGCGCGTGGATATTCCCAAGGGAAACGGGCAGACCCGTCCTCTGGGGATACCGAGCGTGAAGGACCGCATCGTGCAAACCGCGCTCAAGATGGCGATCGAACCGATCTTTGAGACGCAGTTCCGGGAAGGCAGCTATGGCTTCCGACCGGGACGCGGCTGCAAGGACGCGCTGCGGGAAGTCGATCGGCTGCTGAAGGAAGGCTACGCCCATGTGGTGGACGCCGACCTGAAGAGCTATTTCGATACGATCCCGCACGACAGGCTCATGGAGCAGGTGACCGGAAAGATCAGCGACGGGCGCGTCCTGGCGCTGATCGAGGGCTTCCTGCTTCAGGACGTCATGAAGGGCATGGAGCGATGGACCCCCACGGCGGGAACGCCGCAGGGGGCGGTCATCTCTCCGCTGTTGGCGAACATCTACCTGCATCCGCTCGATCTCCTGATGGAGGAAGGCGGATACCGGATGGTGCGCTACGCCGACGACTTCGTGATCCTGTGCCGGACGGCGGAGGAAGCGGCGGCGGCGCTGCGCCAGGTTACGGCGTGGACGACGGCGAACGGCCTGACGCTGCATCCGGACAAGACGCGGATCGGCGACGCGCGACAACCGAGCCAAGGATTCGACTTCCTCGGCTATCGGTTCGAAAGCGGACGACGACACGTGCGCAAAAAGAGCCTGAAAGCGTTCAAGGATAAGGTGCGCGCCATGACGAAGCGAAGCCGGGGCGACAGTTTGGAGCGGATCATCAAGGACCTCAACCCGAGGCTTCGCGGATGGTTCGAGTACTTCAAACACGCCGTCCCGTCGGAATTTCGTCTGATGGACGGATTCATCCGAAGACGGCTGCGCGCGATTCTGCGCAAGCAGGAGAAACGACCCGACTTCGGTCTCTGTCTTGCCGACCATCAACGCTGGCCCAATGCCTACTTCGCAAGTCTCGGGCTGTTCACGATGTCCACGGCCCGATATCAAGCGAGCCACCCCCGATGAGGAAACCAACGACTGGAGAGCCGTGTGCGGGAAAGCCGCACGCACGGTTCGGAGGGAGGGGAGGCGAAAGCCTTCCCTACCCCAATCGCAGTTCAGACGTACGAATGTTCATCGTTTTTGCGATCGTGGGTCTCGCGTCAATCGGAAAACGCCGTGTTGCGGATCGACGTGGATGGCCGGGACAAGCCCGGCCATGACGGCAGTGGGGCGACACGGTCGGCGCCAACGGCACCAGCTTAGCAGTTACAAAATCCAAAGAGATGATCGATAAGCCATTGAAAGTTCATGAAGCGCCCAAAAAAATCTTTGGAGAAACTCGACCAACGCGAGGATTTTTGTTGGCCGGGCCGGCGCCATCGCCCCGGCGGGGGCGCCGAGCGCGGCAGTCGAACCGCTCGCCCATTACCCCTCGCCGCCCTCCGGCGCCGGGTTCGCCGCCTCGATCCGCTCTCTGAGGGCGCGCCGCCAGGCCTCGGGCGTGAGCGCCGGCGCCGGGAACGTGACGCGTTGCGCGCCGCCGCCGCCGCCGAGGTCGAGGCCGTCGGGATCGAGGCCGATCGGCCGCCACACCCGGCGCACGCCGGTGAGCCGCGCCAGAACTTCGTCGCCGAGCGCTTCGGCCTCCGCGAGGAGCTCCGCTTCAGCGGCGATCAGCGCCTCGGCGCCGTCGGTCGGCGTCGTGAGGTCGGCGGGGGTCAGCGCGTCGGCGCGGCCGAAGCCGCCGTTGAAATGCACGGTCTCGATGTGCATCCGGCGCACCGCGAAGTCCGTGAAATCGGCGTAGAGCTTGGCCTTGGGGTTACGTTGCAGATATCGCGCCTTGGCGACGGGGTCGTCGTGGCGGGCGATCGGGCCGCCGAGGGTGAGGCGCGGCTGGTTGAGCGGATCGCCGCGGCCCCCGGCGGTCGTGACCAGCAGCGAGGCGCGGGCGTCGTCGGCGAGATTGCGCGTGTGGCGCGCGAGCTCCGACATCAGGAACAGCGGCGCGCCGTCGAGATCGCTGGCGACGCCGACCAGCGTCGCCAGCGGCGCCCGGCTCTCGCCGTCGAAAGTGGCGAGCGCGCCGGTGCGCGCCAGCCGCATCAGCCGCTTGGCGTCGGCCTTGGCGGCTGCGAAGGCTTGCGGGGTGGACGGGGGGAGCCGGGGTCTGTCGATCATGCCTCACAAACCGTTGTATTCTCGCCAAAAGGCGCCATCTCATATAAAAAGCGCTTTTGGGCCGGCGAGTCGACTCCGGTCCGCGGTCACATTTATGCCTGGAAAAGCCAGCATCCAGCCGCCACGTCGTCGATCCTGAGGCGACGGCGTCAACGAGATCGAAGGGGACCCTTTATGCCCACCATCGCCCTGGTCGACGACGATCGCAACATCCTGACCTCGGTTTCGCTCGCGCTGGAAGCGGAGGGCTATCGCATCCAGACCTATACCGACGGCGCCAGCGCGCTCGATGGCCTGAGGGCCAATCCGCCGGACCTCGCCATCTTCGACATCAAGATGCCGCGCATGGACGGCATGGAGCTGTTGCGACGCCTGAGGCAGAAGTCCGATCTCCCCGTCATCTTCCTCACCTCCAAGGACGAAGAGATCGACGAATTGTTCGGCCTCAAGATGGGCGCCGACGACTTCATCCGCAAACCATTTTCGCAGCGGCTGCTGGTCGAGCGGGTCAAGGCGATTCTGCGCCGCGCCAATCCGAAGGACGCCGCCACACAGAAGGAGACCGAGGCGAAGGTCCTGGAGCGCGGCCGGCTCAAGATGGACCCGGAGCGCCACACCTGCGCCTGGGACAACACGCCAGTGACATTGACAGTGACCGAGTTCCTCATCTTGCAGGCGCTCGCGCAGCGGCCGGGGGTGGTGAAAAGCCGCAACGCGCTGATGGACGCCGCCTATGACGACCAGGTCTATGTCGACGACCGCACCATCGACAGCCACATCAAGCGGCTGCGCAAGAAGTTCAAGGCGGTCGAGCCCGAGTTCGAGATGATCGAGACGCTGTATGGAGTAGGCTATCGCTTCCGGGAGTCATGAGCATTCGAGGCCTCCTGCGGATGACGAGCGAGGCGCATAGGGAACCGATCTGGACGACCGTCGGCCAGAGCTGGCGCAAGTCGCGGTGGCGGTTGCGTCTGCGCCGGCTGCGGCGCGCGGTGGAGGCAGGCTTTTCTTCGTCGCTGACGCGGCGCATCGTGTCGCTCAATCTCGGCGGCCTCGTGCTGCTCGTGCTCGGCATTTTCTGGCTCAATCCGATTCGCGCCGACATCGTCGAGGCGAGGATCCAGAGCCTCACGACCCAAGCCGGCATCATCTCCGCGGCGATCGCGGCCTCGGTTGCGACCGACAACAACACGATCCAGTTCGATCCCGAGAAGCTGCTGCAACTCGCGCCCGACAAGAACGCACCGGCGCCGAACGACGAGGACGCGATCCAGTTCTCGATCAATCCGGAAAAGGTCGGGCCGGAACTGCACCGTCTGGTCTCGCCGACACATACCCGAGCGCGCATTTACGATCGTGACGGCGCGCTGCTGCTCGACACACAGACGCTCAGCGCGCGCCCGTCGCCGTATCCCAACGACGAGGGCGACGCCGTCGCCGCGCCCTGGCCGCAGCGAATGTGGTTGCGTGTGCAGCGCTTTTTCGCGCCCGAGCGCCCGCAGCGCGGCCTCGGCGGCTGGATGACCAACGGCAAGACGTTGCCGGAGGTCGCCGAGGCGCTGCGCGGCCAGACCGCGTCGATCGTGCGTTCCGACAGCTACACGACCGTGTCGGTCGCGGCGCCGATCCGGCGCAGCAACGTGATCAAAGGCGTGCTGGTGCTCTCGACGATGGGGCGCGACATCGACAAGCAGATCGCGAGCGAGCGCTTCGCGCTGTTGCGCTTCTTCGGCGTCATCGCCGGCGTGATGCTGATCCTGTCGCTCGCGCTCGCCAACACCATCGCCGAGCCGGTGCGCAAGCTCGCGGACGCCGCCGACCGCGTGCGCCGCGGCATAAAGTCGCGCCAGCCCATCCCCGACTTCACCAGTCGCGCCGACGAGATCGGCCACCTCTCGCGTGCGCTGGGCGAAATGACGGAAGCCCTCTACACCCGGATCGACGCGATCGAGAGTTTCGCCGCCGATGTCGCCCACGAGCTCAAGAACCCGCTCACCTCGTTGCGCAGCGCCGTTGAAACCCTGCCCAGGGTGAAACCGGGTCCGATGCAGGACCGCCTGCTCGGCATCGTGCAGCATGACGTCAAGCGGCTCGACCGGCTCATCAGCGACATCTCGGACGCTTCGCGGCTCGACGCCGAGCTCGCGCGCGGGGAGGCTGCGCCCGTCGACGTCGCCGCGCTCATCGACGCCGTGGTCGCGATGCTCGTCGACTCGCCGCGCTGCCGCGGCGTTGCGTTGAGGGTGAGCAAGGACGACGCCGCGCGCTCGGCGCGCTATTTCGTTGTCGGCCATGATTCGCGCCTGGCGCAGGTGATCACCAATCTCGCCGACAACGCCTGCTCGTTCTCCGAGCCCGGCGGCGAGGTGCGCATCCGGATGAAGCGGGCGCGCGACGACGCGCCGGCGGACTACGAGGCGACCATGGATCGCATCGTGATCGAAGTCGAGGACGACGGCCCCGGAATGCCGCCGCACGCGCTGGAGCGCGTGTTCGAGCGATTCTACACCGACCGCCCGGTCGAAGGTTTTGGCCAGAATTCGGGGCTCGGGCTGTCGATCTCGCGCCAGATCGTGGAGGCCCATCGCGGCCGCATCTGGGCCGAGAATCGACCGTTGCCGCCGGGGCGGCGCCCCGAGCCGGAAGACCCAGACGCGGCGCCGCGCCACTCGGCGGGCGCCCGGTTCGTCGTCAGCCTGCCAGCGGCGCGCGCTCCATGAGCGGCCCGGCGACGATCAGCGTTCACGCCAATGCGGTCGCAATCGCAGACCGGGGCGTCCTCATCCGCGGTCCGTCGGGCTCCGGCAAGAGCGCGCTGTCGCTCGCGCTTCTGGAAGCGGCGCGTCTGCGTGGGCTCTACGGCGCGCTCGTCGCCGACGACAGCGTCCGGCTCGAGGCGGCGCATGGCCGCATCGTCGCGAGCGGCGTCCCGGATTTCGCCGGCCTCATCGAAAGTCGCGGCGAGGGGCTGATCCGCGTGCGCTCGGAGTCCGAAGTCGTCGTTCGGCTGATCGTCGATCTCATCGCAGCGGGTCAACGCCTGCCGCGTTATCCCGAAGCCTCGGCGCGGTCGGTCGAGGTCGTCGGCGTGACTGCGCCCGCCCTCGATCTCGACTTCACCGTCAACCCTTGGTCTTCTGTCGCAGCGACGATGAGGAAACTAGGATTTGACAGCTCATAGAATGTCCGGCAATGGCTAATTCCGCTTGATCATTGCGCCGCAGTGCACAAAAATGTGTCGGCAATCGGGAACAGGTTCGCGGCGCCGCGGCAGGCGCCTGAGGGCGGTGGGATCGGTGAGCGTTTCATGATCGGAATGGTCCTCGTGACCCACGGCCAGTTGGCCGAGGGCTTTCGCGCCGCTCTCGAGCATGTCGTAGGGCCGCAGTCGCAATTCGAGACGATTGCCATCGGTCCGGAAGACGATATGGAGCAGCGTCGCGCCGACATCCTCGAGGCCGCCGCGCGCGTGCAGGACGGCAGCGGCGTCGTGCTGCTCACCGACATGTTCGGCGGCACGCCCTCGAACCTGGCGATCTCGGCGATGGAAGGCGGCCGCATCGAGGTGATCTGCGGCATCAATCTGCCGATGTTGATCAAGCTCGCCAGCTTGCGCGACAGCGTCGATCTCGATCAGGCTGTGATCGAAGCGCGCGACGCGGGACGTAAATACATTACCGTGGCGAGCAAGGTGCTGACCGGCAAATGAGCGAACCCGATTTCTTCGCCGAGGAGCCCTGCCCGCCGCCTCCCGAGTTCGACGGCGCCGAGGTGCGCGAGCTGCGCATCGTCAACAAGAAAGGTCTGCACGCGCGCGCGACCGCCAAATTCGTGCAGTGCGTCGAGAAATTCGCGGCGCGAATCCAGGTAACGCGCTGCGGCGAGACGGTCGGCGGCGATTCGATCATGGGCATCCTGACGCTCGGCGCCGGGATGGGGTCGACGATCGTCGTGTCCGCTCGAGGCGCCGACGCCGACGAGGCGCTCACCGCGCTCGCCGCTCTCGTCGCCAACCGCTTCGGTGAGGACGAATAGGCATTTGGCCGTTCCGCGCCGATGGATTGGGCGCTCGATCACAGGATCGAACGAAATTCTGGGCGCGTCTCCTATTTCCGCGTGGCCGGCGTATGCGAACGCGGGACCAGCTCGGCGAGCACGCGGCGCTCGATCTCCCAGGCGGGCAGCTTGGTGAGGTCCTTGTTGATCTCCAACGCCACGCGCGCCTTCACGTCGTCATGCAGCGCGTCGCGAATGTCGGCGAGCGCGCGAGGCGGCACAACGATGACCAGCGCCGGAACGGCGCGTTCGCGCGTCAGCCTCTCCAGCACGCCGGCGACCTGCTCGGCGACCCGCCGCTCCTCGATCTCGTGCCAGTCGGTCGGCTCGATGGCGCTGCGGCGCGTGCGCTCGGCGCTGGCGAAGCCGCGGCCTGGCCGGTCGCTGCCTCGAGCGTGCGTCGGCGGATTGTGGTCGACGAACACCTGCTCGGCGCGGAAATTCGGGTATTGCTCGTCGCCGACGTTGCGCAAGAACAGCGCTTTGCGGCCGTCGCCGACGAAGATGCAGGCATCGTGAGGAATAACATGCTCGCGCATCTCTCGCCTCCAAGCCATTCGCCTCCACAAACCGTAGTATGACGCGCGGCGCTGCGTCGCGCGTTGACCCAAAGCAAGCCGCAGCGAGGCAAAAAGTGCTTGAATCGTTTGTTCTTAGGGTTCGCCCGGGCGACCAGGAGGCCGCGGCGGGGGAGGAGGCTGGTCATGTCGAAGATCGAGCCCGAGCCGAGCTCGATGCCGGACATCAACCCGGACAAGGTGTGCTTCGTCGTCGAGAAATCGCGCGAACTGCAGAGCGAGGACGAGGGCGCCGAGGCCGACGCCTCCAACCCCAGCGACGACGATGCGCGCCGCGTGCTGACCGACGAGGCCTACGCGCCGATCCGCGCCGAGCTCGCCGAGTTCATCGATGATCTCGATATCGACGAACAATGCGCGCTCGTCGCGCTCACCTGGATCGGCCGCGGCGACTTCGATCCGCCGCAGTGGGAAGAGGCGGTTGCGCTCGCCGCCGAACGGCGCGGGCTCCCGGTGTCGGATTACCTGATCGGCCTGCCGCTGCTGCCGGACTATCTCGAGGAGGCGCTCGCCGCTTACGACTGTTCCTGCCGGGATTTTGGCGCGCTGGCCTGACCGTTCGCAGCATCCGTCTTTACGGCGGGCGCGCTTGGGCTTAGAGCGGAGGCGGGGAGCTGAGGGTCGGCGCCGTTTCGGAGCGAATGTTGTCTCGACGGCGAAGCCTTCTCGAGTGGTCCGTTGCCCTTTTGTTGTTTCCCGATCCGCTCGCGGTCAAACCTCGGCGTTGACGCCGACTCAACCCCTGGAGCTTCCAAGTGTCAGCGCCCACCGTCTCCGTCGTGCTCAACGTCCATCGCGAGGCGGATTATCTTCCCAAGACCCTGAAGTCGATCGCCGCCTCGGTGGAGCACGCCGTTTGCCACGGCGTCGACGCGGAAATGGTCGTGGTGTTCGACCGCAGCGATCCCCGCACCATCGAGGTCGTGAATTCCGCGGAGGCCGGCTTTCCTTGCCGTGTGTTTTCGACCTTCGTCGACAACGGCAATCTGGCGTTGTCGCGCAATGCCGGCGTCGATGCGTCACACGGCGAGTTCGTGCTTGTGATGGACGCCGATGACCTCGTCTCGGTGAACTTCGTGTTCGCGTTGCTGCAGGCGCTGGTCGGCCTTACGGACGCGTCGCTGGCTTTCGCTCGCTATTGTCTCGGCTTCGGCGACGTCAACTACATCATGAAGGTGTACGACGCCGAAGAGATTTCGACGCTCGCCTTCATCGACAATAACCCGCTGTTCTCGCGGGTGATGTTTCGCCGCGAAGTGTTTCGCGAGAATCGATATGTCGCGACGGCGCCGGCGAGCCCTTTTCATTTCGAAGATTGGCATTGGAATTGCGAGTGTCTCGCTGCGGGACTGCGCTTCGCCGTCGCTGACGACGCGATCCTCTATTATCGTCAGCGCAGCGGAAGCCTCATGGACGAGGCGCGGAAGCAGCGCCAGACTCAGATCGCGCCGAGCCGCCTGTTCACACCGCACGTGTACACAGCGGTCGCCGAAGCCGACTACCGGCGCTGGCTCGCCCACGGACTCCCGTCCTTCGACCCTGCGGCGATCCGGGCCAATCTGTCGCGGCTCAGCGAGGACGTGGCGTTTCAGGCCCGGTTCGAGCCCCAGCTGACGCTCGACCTCTTCCGCAGGTCGCCGGTCCTCGACAATCGGGTCGCGAGCGGCCTGCACGTGGGCGCTGCCTATTATGAAATCTGCAGGGTCGTCGGCGCGGCGCGCTTCGAGCACGTATTCATCCTGCCCTTTCATGTCTCGGGCGGCGCGGAACTCTATATCGGCCGGCTCCTCGAGGCGATCTATCAGATGGCGCCAGAAGTCAACGTGCTCGCGGTCCTTGGCGAGACGACGAGCAGCGCGTCGAACGAAAGCGAGTTGCCGCCCAATGTCGTCGTCGTCAATCTCGGCCGCGATTGGGCGCAGCTCTCGATGGAACAGCGCGGCCTCGTCGCGCTGAAGCTGATCCAGTCGGCGGCGCCTCGGGCTCACGTGCATGTGCGCCATTCCGCGTACGGCGACAGCTTCCTCGACTCTTACAGCTGCGCTCTGCTGACCAATCCGTTGGTGCTCTACCCCTTCTTGCTGCCTCGACGACCCGCTCCGCCGCCGCCCGGTCGAGTGCTGGTCTCGACCGAATATATCGATCGCAACATCGCCGCGGCGAAATGGTTGGTCACCGACAATCTCAGCATAGTGCGCGAATATTCGCGCCTCAGCGGCGCCCCGGCGCCGAGCCCGAAATGGCGCTGCCTGCGTGTGCCGCACACCGCGGAGCTCAGCGACGAAGAGATCGAACGACGCCGCCAGGCTCGACGCGCCGCGCCGATTCGCAAAGCGCTCTGGGCCTCGCGCATCGATTTCGAGAAGCGTCCGAGCCTGGTCGCCAAGATCGCCGAGACGCTGGCGCGCCGCGGCGTCGCATGCGAGCTCGAAATGTACGGCTCCTCAGTGTTTCAGAGCGCCGAAGAGGTCGCTCGGCTCACCAGGGGCGTCAATTACCGGGGCGAATTCAAGCGTTTCGCCGATCTACCGACGGCGGATTACGATTGTCTCCTCTATACTTCGCGCTACGACGGCCTGCCCAACGTGCTGCTCGAGGCCGCGTCTTGGGGGCTTCCGATCATCGCCCCCGATATTGGCGGCATTTCCGAGTTCGTCGAGGATGGCGTGACCGGCGTGCTGTTGCCCTCGGTCGACGACGACGACATGATGGCGGAGAGCTATGTCGACGCGATCCAGTCGATCCTCGACGAACCCGAATTCGGCTCGCGCCTTGCGTTGGGGGCGGCCAGACGCATTCGCAAAATGTTCGGTAGCGAATCCCATAGAGAAGCAGTGCGCCAGCTCTTCTTCGCCGCCGGCGACGCGGGAAAGGACGCTGTGGTCGACACCGCTCCCGACCAGCGGCTCGGAGGGGTCCCTGCCCGAGCGGCCGACGGCGGGGACGCCCTCCCGCTTTCGCCCGAAGTCGCGCACGGCGCGCGCTCTCGCGAGAAGGCGCTGATCGGCCTTCTGGAGGCGCGCAACGCCGAGTTGCGCAAGTTCCTGCAGGCCGAGCGTGAACGCGCGGCGTCTCTGATCGGCCTTCTGGAGGCGCGCAACGCAGAGCTGCGCAAGTTCCTGCAGGCCGAGCGCGAACGCGCGGCGTCGAAGAATTCGCGGCCGCTCTACGATGCTCGCGCGTCGATCCGCAACGACGAGATCTCGGTCGACGGGCTGGCGGTGCCGGTCAATGTGTTTCGTCGCTTCGCCAAGCTGTGGAAACGGCCGTTCAAGCGCGCTTTCGTCCGCATACTGCTCTGGCCGCTCGGCGCCAGGGTGTAGCGCCCTCAGCCGAGCAACGGCCCCCAGGACGGGTCCGAGGCGTAGTTGGGCGTGGGCACCTGGAACTCGGCGTGGCCGAAGACGTCGCGCATGAAGATTTGCGCGCCGCTCTCGCCGCCGGGATCGCGGAAGAACATCAAAAACAGCCCGTTGGGCGAGAACGTGGGGCCCTCGTTGTGGAAACCCTCGGTGAGGATGCGCTCGCCGCTGCCGTCGACCTTCATCACGCCGATGCCGAACAAACCGTCCTTTTGCCGCGTGAAAGCGATCAAGTCGCCGCGCGGCGACCAGGCCGGCGTCGAGTAGCGTCCCTCGCCGAACGAGATGCGCTTCGCCGCGCCGCCGCCGCTGCTCATCATGTAGAGCTGCTGCGCGCCGCCGCGATCGGATTCGAACACGATCTCAGTCCCATCCGGCGAGAACGACGGCGAGTCGTTGATCGAGGCGCCGTCGGTGAGTTGCGTCTTCGTCCGGCTGCGCAGGTCGAACATGTAGAGGTTGGAGGCCGTTCCGTCGGAGAGCGAAAACAGCAGATGCTCGCCGTCGGGCGAGAAACGCGGCGAGAACGACATGCCCGAGAATTCGCCGATCGGCTGGCGCCGGCCGGTCTCGAAATCGAGGATGGTCACGTGCGGCTCGTCCTCGCCGAACGACATGAAAGCAACTTCTTGATCGTTCGGCGAGAATCGCGGCGTGACCACGAGATTGTCGCCCGAGGTGAGGTAGCGCACATTGGCGCCGTCCATGTCGATGAGCGCCAGCCGCTTGCGGCGGTGCGTCGCCGGTCCGGTTTCGTCGACGAACACCACGCGGCTGTCGAAGAAGCCCTTCTCGCCGGTGACGCGGGAGAACACCGCGTCGGCGATCATGTGTCCGACGCGGCGCGCGTTCGCGGCGTCGGTCGTGTATTGCTGACCGGCGACCTGCTGGCCGAGCGCCGTGTCCCACAGACGGAACTGCGCCGATACGCGGCCGCCCTCGGCGCGGCTCGTGCGCCCGGTCAGCACGAATTGCGCGTTGACGGTCTTCCAGGCGTCCATGTTGGGCCGGACGTCGGGATCGGAAACGATCTCGGGAAATGTGGCGGGATTGATCGGGCTCAGGAACACCGAATGCGCGATGTCGTTGGCAATCACGTCGCCGATCTTGACCGCGCCCGTTTCGCCGATGAGAGGCGTCACGGCAATGGTCACCGGGGTGAAATTGGCGCCGGCGCGCACATAGATGTCGCCGGCGGCGAAGGCCGGCGAGGCGACCGCAGCGAGCGCTCCGGCAAGGAAGTTGCGGCGAGAGAGGGGCTGATCGAGGATCATCGTGGGGTTCCAGTGGTCTGCGGGGCGATTGCGGCGGCCGTGTTCTGGAGCCAATTGCGTTCCGCTGGAATCGCAATTGGCTCTAGGTTTTTGATGTCGCGCGCTTTTTGCGCAACGCCGGGCTCCATTTTTTCGAGCGCGCGCTCTAGAGCGGATGAGGATCGAAGAACACGGTCGCCGTCTTCCAATGGGCGTAGGACGCGGCATGCTTCTCGGGCACGTGGACCGGCGCGCAATCCTTGATCGCGCGCAGCGCCGCTTCGGCGAACGGCCGCCAATCGGGATCCGAAGGCGGATTGATGAGCCGCGGCGCGCTGGCGAGGCTTCCGTCGCGCTCGAGCGCGATGCGCACGCGCGGCATATAGGGGTCGCCGTCGGGCACGCCGCGCGGCGGTTTCCAGCACGACTTGAAGGCGTCGACCAACCAGGCGCGGGCCGCCGTCGGGTCCTCGGGCGGCGGCGTTTCTCGCGCCGCCACGGTTTGCGCCGGCGAAGGGACGGGCTCCGGCGGCTGGGCCGCCGGGTGCGACCCCGTCTGGACGTCGCGGGGGCGGGGCGGCGGCGCCGGGGCGAGCGCGACCGCACTCGGTTTAGCCGCATGCGAGTCGCGATAGGCCACATAGCCGAAGCCGGCGAGCGCCACGGCGAGCGCGGCGATCCAATAGCGCAGCGCTGGAGGGGGCTTTCGGCGTTGAATCTTGGCAGGTCGTTTGGTCATCCGAGCGCCTCCCGCGGGTCGAAGTGGATGGTTTTGGTTCGCCATTGCTCGAAATATGGCGCGAACTGGGCAGGAACTTTCATCGGATTGCACTTGCGCGCGGCGCGCAACGCGCTTTCCGCATGGGCGCGCCAATCGGGATCCGACGGCGGATTGAGCAGCACCGGCGTTCCCGCCAACGATCCGTCGTTATTGAACTGGACCTTCACTTCGGGAATGTAGACATCCCCCTCCGGCATCGTCGGCGGCGGCGACCAGCAGTTCATGTAGGCATCCTTGAACCAGGAATCGAGCGCCGCCTCGAGGGACGGCGACAGGCGCGGCGCGTGTTGCGGTTCGCCGCGCGCGGCCGAGGGTCGGCCTTCCGCAGGCTTGGTATCGGCGATCAGTCTGGCGATCGCCCTGGGATCGTACGCCGTGGCGGTCGGTTTCGTCGGCTCCTTGGCGTCTTTGGCGCTTTCCTCGGAATTCTCCTTCGCGACCAGCTTCGCCATTTCGTCGGGCTTTGGACGTTCCTTAGGCGGCTCGGGGGGCGCCTTCGGTCGTTCCGGAGGCGTCTCCACCGGCTTTGGCCGCGGGGCCGGAACCGGAGTCGCGACCGCCTCCCGCGTCGGCACGGGCGGCGGCGGCTCGGGCGGCAGCGGGACCGGGCGTGGCGGCGGCGGCGGCGGTGGTTTCGGCTCCTCGGAAGCGCGCAATTGCGGCGGCGGTTGCGGCGGCGTCGGCGCCGGCGGCGGCGGCCTGGGTTGTGGATGCGGCAGCGGCGCAGGGGCGGGCGGCTGAGGCGCCTCCCCGGCGTTCAGCGCCTTGGCGAATTCGGAGAGGCTCACGGTCTCGACCGGTACGCCTTCGCTCGCGTCGTCGAATTTCGGCGCGGCGCTGAAGCCGATCAGAATCGCGGCGAACAGCGCCGCATGAAGCACGCCGGACGCGATGATGCCCGTTTTTTCCGAGCCTTCGTCCAATCCGAGCGTCCTCTCAGTGGGCCTCGGGCTCGGTGACGAGCGCAACTTTCTTGTAGCCTGCGTTCGTCACCGCCGCCATGATCTCGGCCACGCGGCCGTAGGACACGGTCTTCGAACAGCGCACGTAGATGCGCGCGTCCGTGCTGTCTTTGGCGAGGGCGCCGAGCCGTGGGATGAGGTCGGCGTCGGCGACCGGTTCGTCCATCAGGAACAACTGGCCCTTGTCGTCGATCGACAGCGCCAGCGGCTTCTGCTCGACATTGAGCGCGCCCGCCTTGGTTTGCGGCAGGTCGACCGGCACGCCGCTCGTCAGCAGCGGCGCCGCAACCATGAAGATGATGAGCAGCACCAGCATCACGTCGATGAACGGCGTCATGTTGATGTCCGCCATCGCGCCGTAGCGCGGCACGCCGCGCCGTCCCCGCCCGCTCTTGCGACCCGCTGCGCCGATCGACATGCCCACGGGTCAGCTCCTCAGTTGCTCTTGTCGCTGGTCATGTGCGCGTCGATCTGCCGCGACAGGATCGCGGAGAATTCATCGGCGAAGCTCTCCATGCGCGCCTGCGCCTTGGCGACGTCGCCCTGCAGCTTGTTGTAGGCGATGAGCGCCGGGATGGCTGCGAACAGGCCGATCGCGGTCGCCAGCAGGGCTTCCGCGATGCCCGGGGCGACCACCGCGAGCGACGTGTTCTTCGACGCCGCGATCGAGCGGAACGACGTCATGATGCCCCAGACCGTGCCGAACAGGCCGACGAACGGGCCGGCCGAGGCCGTGGTCGCGAGGAACAGCAGGTTCGATTCGAGACGCTCCACTTCGCGTGCGATAGAGACGTCGAGCACCTTGTCGAGGCGTGCGTGCAGCCCGCGGAACGAGGCCGCCTGGCTCTGGAACGAGCGCTTCCATTCGCGCATCGCGGAAACGAACAACGCCGCGGCGCCGGCGACCGGCTGCTGCGACAGGCGCCCGTAGAGCTCTTCCAGCGATTGCCCGGACCAGAACGACTGCTCGAAATTGTCCGAGTCGGCGCGGAATCGCCGGAACAGCAGGGTCTTGTTGACGATGATCGACCAGCACCAGAACGAGGCGGCCAACAATCCGACCATCACCACTTTGACGACCGGATGGGCCGTCCAGAACATGGAGATCAGCGTTGTTTCCGGGGTGTCGTTCATATCCGGCAGGCCTCGTCTCGATTCGAATTGGCGCCCGCGTCGATTAGCCGGGTCCGGCGTCGAAAGCGAGGCGGCCGTTCCCAGGTGCGGCATGCCGCAGCTCGCAACGGCGATTCCGCGCGGGGGGAATCGCTCTCGTGTTCGATCGTGCGCTTGCGCCGCGAATTGGCCGAAACTTTGATCGCCTGCCGGAGCGCGGAGCGATCAATTGCAACGCGGTGATTGAGCTTCGATTAGGGTTGACGAAGTTTTACGCCGGCGCCGCCCCCGGCTTTGGCGCACGGCGCAAGCCGGAGCTGGCGGGCGAGGTGGCGACGCAACGCCTCCACCGCGAGGTCGATGAAGGTCTTGGTGCGCGCAGGCAGCATGCGGCGGCTGGGATAGATGACGCCGAGCGTGATCGGCTGCGGCCTGGCGTCGGGCAAGGGCTCGACCAGCCGTCCGTTAGCAAGATATTCTGCGACCTCGAAACGCGGCTTCAGGACGATGCCGAGCCCGTCGAGCGCCCATTGGGTGAGCACGTCGCCGTCGTCGGCGTCGACCGGCCCCTCGATCGGCGCCGAGATCGACTCGCCGCGAAAATCGAGCGTCCAGCGATATTGCCGGGAGCCGGGGAAGCGCAGCAGCAGGCAATCGTGGCGCGAAAGATCTCGGGGTGCCGCGGGGGCGCCGCGCCGCTCGAGATAGGCCGGCGCCGCGCACAACACGCGTTCCACCTCGGCGACCTTGCGCAGCGTGAAGCTCGAATCCTCGAGCCGCGCCAGCCGGATCGCGAGGTCCACGCCCTCTTTCACGATGTCGATGAGATGGTCGGAGAGCTGCAAATGCACGTCGGTGTTGGGATACGCGCGGCGAAACTCGGCCACCAGCGGGGCGATGACGCGCCTTCCGAGGCCGAGCGGCGCGGTGACGCGCAACAGGCCCTTGGGCGAGGCGCCGGCGTTCTCGGCGACGCTCGCCTCCGCGCGCTCGACCGCTTCGACGATGTCGTGGCAATGCTGGAGGAACATTTCGCCCGCGTCGGTGAGCCGCATGCTGCGCGTGGTTCGGGTGATCAGCCGTGCGCCGAGCGTCTCCTCGAGCAGCTGGATGCGATAGCTGACGACGGACGGCGACAGGCGCAGCATCCGCCCGGCCGCCGAGAACGATCCAGTCTCGACGGCGCGGACGAAAATGCGGACGTTCTCGAGCGAGATCATGGGATTTTCCTAAACGCTAGCAAGGTATTGCCGAAATCCGTCGTGGGCAAGGCGCGGTGGCGCCGCTATCTCTGGCCCGGACTTTGCGTTGCCGTGGCGATCAGCGCGACAGGAGGCTCGGATGGCGGTCTGGTGGCCCTTGCTTTCGGAGTGGGGCGCGATATTGTTGCGCTGGCTGCACCTGACCGCGGCGATCGCCTGGATCGGCGGATCGTTCTTCTTCATGCACCTCGACGCGAGCTTGCGCAAAGCGGCCAGCCAGAAGGCGGGCGTCGACGGCGTCTCCTGGCAGGTGCACGCCGGCGGCTTCTACGAGATGAGCAAGTACCTCGTCGCCCCCGATGCGGCGCCCTCGGAGCTGATCTGGCACAAGTGGCAATCCTATTGGACCTGGATTTCCGGCTTCAGCCTGCTGTGTTGGGTCTATTACGCCCATTCGAGCATCTACCTCATCGACCCCGCGATCATGAACCTGCAGCCGTGGCAGGCGGCGGCGATCGGGATCGCGGGCCTCGCGCTAGGCTGGCTGGTGTATGATGCCATCTGCAAATCGCCGATCGGCAATAACGACACGCTGCTGGCTGTCATCGGCTTCGGCTTCGTCGTGCTGATGAGCTTGCTGTTCTCCAAGGTGTTTTCGGGGCGCGGGGCGCTCATCCACACCGGCGCGCTGATGGCGACGATGATGACGGGGAACGTGTTCTTGGTCATCATGCCCAACCAGCGCAAGGCGGTGGCCCGCCTCATCGCCAAGGAGACCCCGGACCCGAAATGGGGGCGCCAGTCGAAGCAGCGCTCGATGCACAACAACTACATCACGCTGCCCGTGCTGTTCATGATGCTCTCCAACCATTACGCCGTCGCCTACAACAATTCGGCGCTGATCCCGGCGATCGTCACCTGCGTCGTGATCGCCGGCGCGCTGGTGCGCTATTTCTACAACACCTGGCACGCCAATCATGACAAAGGGCCCTGGTGGGCCTGGATCATAGCGGCGCTCGCGGTCATCGCGGCGTTCTTCATCAGCGTCGCCGGCTCGCCGGGCTTCCAGGAGAAATTCGGCCTCGGGGCGGCCAGCGGGACGACGGCGGTCGTGAGCGCCGCGAAGGCGCCCGAAAACGTGGTCGACATCGTCGAGGGCCGTTGCGCGATGTGCCACGCCGACGAGCCGGAGTGGGTTGGAATCAACGAGGCGCCGAAGGGGATAAAGCTCGACAGCCCCGAGCGCATCGCGGCGCGGGCCGACGCGATTCGCATGCAGGCGGTCTTGACCCACGCCATGCCGCCGAACAATCTGACCGAGATCACCGCCGACGAGCGCGCGACCTTGGCGAAGTGGCTCGGCGTCGGGACGAACTAGCGAACGCGCGTCTTTGGCAGCGATGCCATCTTCTGAATCTATGCCGTTGCGATGCGACAGCGTAGGTGATTCGCGGCTGGGAAGGATATCAGCTCGAGCAGTACGTTGTCAGGCTCAGCGAGGAGGAGCGGGGCCGGCTCGAAGATTTCGTCAGTAAGGCGACGCGGCAAAATAAGTGCGTCAACTTTCCCCACCGTCATTGCGAGCGAAGCGAAGCAATCCAGGGCCTACGTCCCGCGGCCCCTGGATTGCCGCGTCGCTTCGCTCCTCGCAATGACGGTCGTGGGTTGTTTCCAATGATTCACTTATCTTTCCACGTCGCCTAAGGGCAAGCCGGCGGCGCATTTGGCGACGCGGGCGCGCATCCTGCCGACTCGCGCCACTAGGGGTTCTCGCACTGCTGGACATCGACGCTGAGCGCGACGAGCGGGCGGCACGAATCGCGCGCGACGATCTTCACGTCGGGCCTCCCCAGCTCGAGAAGCCGCTCTCGCCACACCCATTCCGCCATCCGCCGCCTGCCGAGCCGGGGATCCGGCGCGGCGCTTTCGCTCAGCACGATCGGGCTCGGAGAAGCTCGCAGCGACGCGAGTTTGCGCTTTTGGTCGACAATAGTCGCGAACTCGGTCCTGAACGCGCCGCAGCCGACGAGCGCGGCGTCGAGCGCGCTGAGGGCGAGCACGGCGGCGAGAGCCACGCGCGCGATTCTGCGCCCCCGGTTGGGCCCGATCATCCGCCAGCCCAGAACCGCCAGAAACGGGGGAACGACCCATGCCAGCGCGACGAAACGCGCCCACCAGGGCTGCGGAAACAGCGCCGTCGTGATGAGCGCGCTCGACACGAAGGACGCGGCGAAAGCGCTGCTCGTCAGCGAACGCAAAGCCGCTGCAGGGCCCGCGACGGCGGCTGAGACGGCGGCGTAGAGCGCGCTCGACAGCAAGGCGAGGCCGAACAGCGGGCCGAAGCCGCCGATCCTCGGACCCCAGCTCGCGCCGAGCTCGTCGCGGCCGATCACCCAGGGTAACTTCCAATGCACATCGCCCACGTCGCTCGAGGCAGCGAACGCCAAGGCGCCGAGCTGAAAGAGACGGCCGTGATTGCGCAAACCCGAGGGAATTTGACTGGGATCGTCTGGCGAATAGCCGAGTAATTGCAGCGGCGGATACAGCAGCGCGCCGTGCTGTACGAGGTTCGTCACGTAGGGACGCCAGCCGACGAGCAGCCCCAGCGCCGCAATCGCCGCGATCATGGCCAACGTTTCGCGGCGAGCCAGCCGCAAGGAACGCGCCTGCAGAAATACCCCGACGGCGACCGAAACTTCCACGAGAATTATGAAATAGGGCGCGACGCTCTTCACATCCCCCAGCAAGACAATCGTCGCGACCACCGCGACCATGTTCGTTCTCAGCTCGCTCGCGCTCCGTAACTGCAGCGTCGCTACGACCAAGACGAGCGAAAGATAGTACACGACATCGTCGCAATACGCGGTGAGGATTTGCGACAAGCCGACCGGATTGGCGATGACGAGGCCGGTCAGGACGAGCGACAGACGGCGTCCGAGGCCGGAGCGCACGGCCACGGGGAAAAACATGCAGGCGGTCGCGACGAGCAGGGGAATCTTCGCGGCTCGCGCGCCATCGAGGCCGAACCAGGGCGCTATCCCGGCCATCAAAGTCCAGAACCCGTTCGGGTAGGAATCGGTGAAAACGTGTCCGGTCGACGCGCGCAACGGATTCCACCCCTGCATCAGTTCGATCACGGACGGCAAATGATAGGACTGGCTGTCGTAGCCGGGGTCGGGCGCCTCGGCGAAACCGTAGGCGCAAAGGATCGTCACCAACGCCAGCGCCGCCGCAGCGAGCGCGAACGCGAGGCGCCGGCCGGGCGCGCTCGCCGAGAATGCGACGGCGACCGCGGGATAAGCGATCGTCAAGCATGCGACGGGTCGCAAATCGAGCGCAACGAGATTGGCCGCACGGGCCACAACCACCTGCGTCGCCAGGGCAGTGACGATGAAGGCGCCGAAACGAAAAGCGAAGTCGTCGAAGCCGCCCGCCGCGCGCCCCGGTAGCGGGCCCCTCCCGCGCCAACCGGGTGTAGCGGGGGCCGACGCCCCCGGCCACAATGTCACATCGCGGCCGCGAGCTCGTGCACGCGCTCGATCTTCGCCGCCAGGATCACCGCCTGGGTGCGGCTCTCGACGCCGAGCTTCTGCAGGATCGCGGAGACATGGGCCTTGACGGTCGCCTCGGAGACGCTGAGCTCGTAGGCGATCTGCTTGTTGAGCAGCCCCTGCGACAGCATCATCAACACCCTGACCTGCTGCGGCGTCAGCGAGGAGAGGCGACGCACCAGCGTGGTCGCCTCCTTGCTCGGCGTCGCTGCGATGTCGAGGTCCGGCGGCGCCCACTGGCCTCCGTCGAGCACGGTGAGAATGGCTGCGCGTATCGACCCGATATCCAGCGACTTGGGCACGTAGGCCGCCGCGCCGAATTCGAGGCAGTGCCGCATCACCGCGCGGTCCTCATTGGCGGAAACGACGATCACCGGCAGCCCCGGGCGCTCGGCTCGCAGATACAAGAGGCCGGAAAAGCCTCGCACGCCCGGCATCATCAGATCGAGCAGCACGAGATCCATGTCCGGGTGGGCATCGAGTGCGGCGGCGAGAGTGTCGAAATCCGACGCCTCGTAGATCGACGCGCCGGAAACCGCGCCGCTCACGGCTTGACGCAGCGCGCCGAGGAAGAGAGGGTGGTCGTCGGCGATCAGCATCTTTACGGTCTCGGTCAAGCGCTTCCCCTCCTCGATGGATTGCCGACTTTCGTCGGACGCATGATTGCCCAAAATAGTTCGATTGTCACCCGGCCGCGTTGATCTATCGCTATCGGACGCGACCTTCGGCGCATGAGGTTCGCAATTGCCGCGTAGCCTCGCCGAGTGCAATCGCCGCAGCGGCGGCGACATTGAGCGAGCGCAGCGGCGGGCGGATGGGAATGCGCAGCCGCTGATCCGCAGCGGCGGCGACCTCCTCGGGCACGCCGGCCGATTCTCTGCCCACCAAGAGCGCATCGCCGGGACGGAACGCGAAATCCCACAACGCCATGTCCGCCGTGGTCGTCAGCACGACGAGCCGGCGTCCGCGCTCGCGGCGCCAGGCCTCGAACTCGGCGAACGAGCCATGGCGCTCGATGCGCAACGCGTCGAGATAGTCCATGCCCGAGCGACGGAAGCGGCGGTCCGAGAACGGAAAGCCGCACGGCTCGATGATCGCGGCGTCGGCGCCGAGACAGGCGCAAGTGCGCAGGATGGCGCCGGCGTTGGGCGCGATGTCGGGCTGGTAGAGAACGAGCGAAAGCGGCGGCGCGGTCATCGCTCTAGCCATTAGGACGAGACACGCGCCCGCGTCGAGCCCCGCTGCGCGCGACGCTACCCGCGAATGCGCCGTTGTCCTTACGAAACCAGGGGTTCCGGGCGCGACGAGAGGTCGCGCCACCTACCTGATTGGAGAATGGACAAGGCGGCGGAACGATGCCAAATAGCTCGCGTTTTCGGCCTCGCGCGCGCGGCCGGACGCGTCTGCGTGCGGGCAGCCAGAGGGCGCCGGAAACCAGGACATCCGGTTCTTGTCGGACCTCGGCTCGGCGCCGGGTAGGGGAGGGTGAATTGGCGAGCGCGACCATCGAGAATCCCAGTCGACGCGACTTTCTCTACATCGCGACGGGGGCGGTCGCCGCCGTTGGGGTCGCTGCGGTTGTTTGGCCGCTGATCGACCAGATGAACCCCGATGCCTCGACGCTCGCCCTGTCCTCGATCGAAGTCGACATCGGCGCGATCCCCGAAGGCCAGATTCTCACGGTGAAGTGGCGCGGGGGCCCGGTGTTCCTGCGCCACCGCACGGCGAAGGAAATCGAACAGGCTCAGAACGTGAACCTGAGTGAATTGCGCGATCCGCAAGCCGACAAAGACCGCGCCAAGAAGCCCGAGTGGCTCATCGTCAGCGGCATCTGCACGCACCTGGGCTGCGTGCCGATCGGCCACGAGGGCGATTACGGCGGGTGGCTGTGCCCCTGCCACGGTTCGCAGTACGACACCTCGGGCCGCATCCGGAAGGGACCGGCGCCGCTCAATCTGTTCGTGCCGGAATACACCTTCCTCTCCGATAACAAGGTCAAGATCGGCTGATTTCGCCAGCGTCCGTCGCCTCGGCCGTCGGACGCGCCCGCCTTCGTTTTTGTCACCCTCCCGAGACCAGATCCCCATGAGCGGACCTTCGACCTACATCCCCAAGAGCGCGCTGGCGCGCTGGTTCGAGTCGCGGCTGCCGATCATCGGCCTGGTGTACGACTCCTTCGTCGTCTATCCGGTGCCGCGCAACCTGAACTATCTCTGGACGTTCGGGGCGATCCTGTCGTTCATGCTCATTGCGCAGATCGTCACGGGCGTCGTGCTCGCCATGCACTACGTGCCCGACGCGACGCTCGCCTTCGCCTCGATCGAGCACATCATGCGCGACGTGAACTACGGGTGGCTGATCCGCTATCTCCACACCAACGGCGCGTCGATGTTCTTCCTCGCCGTCTACCTCCACATGTTCCGCGGCATCTATTACGGCTCCTATAAGGCGCCGCGCGAAGTGCTGTGGATCCTCGGCGTCATCATCTATCTGCTCATGATGATGACGGCGTTCATGGGCTACGTGCTGCCCTGGGGCATGATGAGCTTCGCCGGCGCGACCGTGATCACCACCTTGTTCACCGCGATCCCGGTGGTCGGCGTCGGTATCGCCCACTGGCTGTGGGGCGGCTACGCGGTCGGCGACCCCACGCTCAACCGCTTCTTCTCGCTGCACTACCTGCTGCCGTTCGTCATCGTCGGCGTCGTCGCGCTGCACGTCTGGGCGCTACATGTGACGGGGCAAAACAACCCCGACGGCGTCGAGGTCAAGAACGTCGAGCGCGACACGGTCCGCTTCACGCCGCACGCCACGATCAAGGACATGTTCGCCCTCTCGGTGTTCCTCATCCTCTATGCCTGGTTCGTGTTCTACATCCCGAACTATCTGCTCGACGCCGACAATTCGAACATCGCCAACCCGCTGGTGACGCCCGCGCACATCGTGCCGGAATGGTACCTGCTGCCGTTCTATGCGATCCTGCGCGCGATCCCGAACAAGCTCGTAGGCGTCGTCGCGCTGTTCGCGGCCATTGCGCTGCTCGCCTTCCTGCCCTGGCTCGACACTTCCAAAGTGCGCTCGGGCAAGTATCGGCCGATGTTCAAGGTGCTGTTCTGGATGTTCGTGATCTGCTGCGTCGGCCTCGGCTATCTCGGCTCGCAGGAAGTGGGCGACACCGCGACGTTGGTCGCGCGCATTCTCACGCTCGGCTATTTCGGCTTCCTCGTGGTCGCGCTGCCGCTGCTCGGCGTGATCGAGCGCCCGAGGCCGGTCCCCGCCTCGATCACGGACGCCGTGCTCGCCAAGAGCGCCCCGAAGTGAACGCCGGGGCCTAAGGAAACAAGAACATGATCCGATTCGAGACCTCATTCCTCGCCCCTGCGGCGCTGGCGCTGATGCTCGTCGGCGCGACGGCGCCCGCCGCGGCCCAGGAAGACCAGCCCAAGCCCCCGCGCCAGACCTGGAGCTTCGCCGGGCCGTTCGGAACCTTCGATCGGGCGCAGGTCCAGCGCGGCTTCCAGGTCTACAAGGAAGTGTGCAGCAACTGCCACAAGCTCAGCATTGCGTTCCGTACGCTGGAAGACCCCGATGGTCCGGGGTTCACCGATGAGCAGGTCAAGACGCTTGCCGCCAGCTACCAGGTCACCAACGACGAGCCCAACGACAAGGGCGAGATCTTCAAGCGCGCGGGTACGCCGGCCGACATATTCCCGCCGCCGGATGCGTTCCCCAACGACCAGGCGGCGGCGGCGCAGTTCGGCAAGGCCCCGCCCGACATGGCGCTGCTCGCCAAGTCGCGCAAGTACGAGCGCGGCTTCCCCTGGTTCGTGTTCGACATCTTCACCACCTACCAGGAAATCGGCGCCGATTACATTTACGCGATCCTCAACGGCTATACCAAGGCCGACGATCCGCAGTGGAACCTCTACTATCCCGGCCACAAGATCGCGATGCCGGCGCCGCTCAGCGATGGGGTGGTCACCTACAGCGACGGCACGCCCGGCACGGTGCAGAACTACGCCAAGGACGTCGCCTCGTTCCTGAGCTGGGCGGCCGAGCCGACGATGGTCGAGCGCAAGAAGCTGGGCCTCAGGGTGATGCTGTTCCTCGTCGTGTTCGCCGTGCTCATGTACTTCACCAAGAAGCGGGTGTGGGCGGGCGTGCACTGAGCGCGACGGCTCGCTCCCCCGACCCTTTCGCGCCGGCCAGCTGGCCGGCGTTTTCTTTGTCGTAGCCGGGCCGCTTGTAGCCGGGGGCGCCGATCCCGGCCAGCCGCGCTCGCCGCGCGCGGCTACAAGGGAGCCGCGCGCTACGACAGCGGAGACCCTTCCCGAATCGGCCGACCGGCCCTAGATTCCGCCCATGTCCGGCGCTGAAGCGGCTTCGCCGCGCGATCTCGATATCGACCCGACGACCAAGATCGACGACGCCGAAGAGCCGGCGGCGGCGCTGGAGATCGAGCTCGACGAGGGCGCCGCCGAACCCGGCCCGCTGGCGCGCGGCGCCGCGGTGATCAAATCGTTCTCGAAGCACGCCCCGCTCGGCCCCGGCGTCTATCGCATGCTCGGGCCGGACGGCGAGGTGCTCTATGTCGGCAAGGCGCGCTCGATCAAGAAGCGCATCCTCGCCTATACGACGCCGGAGCGGCAGACGATCCGCATCGCGCGCATGATCGCTCAGACTGTCTCGATGGTGTTCGTCACCACCGAGACCGAGTCGGAAGCGCTGCTGCTCGAGGCCAATTTCATCAAGCAGTTGAAGCCGCGCTACAACGTGCTGCTGCGCGACGACAAGAGCTTTCCCTACATTCTCATCACCGGCGATCACGAGGCGCCGCAACTCGTCAAGCACCGTGGCGCGCGCTCGATCAAAGGCGACTATTTCGGCCCGTTCGCCAGCGCCACCGCGGTGTTCCGCACCATCAACGCGATCCAGCGCGCCTTCCTGCTGCGCACCTGCTCCAACAGCTACTACGAGAACCGCACCCGGCCCTGCCTGCAATATCAGATCAAGCGCTGCTCCGCCCCCTGCACGGGCGAGATCGCGCCCACGGATTACTCCGGTCTGGTCGCCGAGGCGCGCGACTTCCTCGCCGGCCGCAGCCGTTCCGTCCGCCAGAGGCTCGCCGAGGAGATGACGGCGGCGGCCGAGACGCTCGAATTCGAGAAGGCGGCGCGCTTACGCGACCGCATCGCCGCGCTTTCGGCGATCCAGGGCGAGCAGAGCGTCAACCCGCGCTCGGTGCCGGAAGCCGACGTGTTCGCGATTGTCGAAGAGGCCGGCCAGTTCTGCATCGAGGCGTTTTTCTTCCGCACCTATCAGAACTGGGGCAATCGCGCCTATTTTCCGCGCGCCGATCGCGCTCTGAGCGTCGCCGAGGTGCTCGACGCCTTTCTCGCCCAGTTCTACCTCGAGCGCCCGGCGCCCCGGCTGGTGCTGTTGAGCCACGAGGTCCTGAGCGCAAAAATGCTGGCCGAGGTGTTGAGCGCCCGCGCCGGTCATCGCATCGCGGTGGGCGCGCCCAAGCGCGGCGAGAAGAAGGAGTTGGTGGACAACGCGTTGCGCAACGCGCGCGAAGCGCTGTCGCGCAAGCTTTCGGAGGCCGCCAGCCAGCAGCGCCTGCTCGCTGCGCTCGGGCTCGCCTTCGCCATGGCGGCGCCGCCGAGCCGCGTCGAAGTCTACGACAATTCGCACATCATGGGGACCAATGCGGTCGGCGCGATGATCGTCGCCGGAGCCGAGGGCTTCGTCAAAGGCCAGTACCGCACGTTCAACATCAAGAGCGCGTCGCTGACCCCCGGCGACGATTACGCGATGATGCGCGAAGTGCTGACGAGGCGCTTCTCGCGCCTGTTGCGGGAAAGCGGGGAGGCCGCGCCCGACGACGGCGCCTTTCCGCAAAAACCCGATCTTGTGGTCATCGACGGCGGACGCGGCCAGTTCGACGCGGCGAAGCAGGTGTTCGCCGAGATCGGCGTCGAGGGCGTCACGCTCGCCGCCATCGCCAAGGGGCCCGACCGCAACGCCGGGCGCGAAACGTTCTTCCTCGAAGGCCGCGAACCGTTCAAGCTGCCGCCGCGCGACCCGGCTTTGTTCTTCGTGCAGCGGCTGCGCGACGAGGCGCACCGGTTCGCCATCGGGACCCACCGCGCGCGGCGCAAGAAAGACTTCGTCAAAAGCCCGCTCGACGAGATTCCCGGCATCGGCCCGGCGCGCAAGCGCGCGCTGTTACACGCGTTCGGCACCGCGAAGGAGGTCGGTCGCGCCGGCCTTGCCGATCTCGAAAAGACGCCCGGCCTCAACGCCGCCACGGCGCGGCTCGTGTACAATTTCTTCCACGAAGGGGGAGAGGTTTGATGCTGAAGATTTGCCTTTTTATCGTCGTCGCCGCTCTCGGCCTGACCCAAGCGCAAGCGCAGGCGATCGATCCCGCGTTGCAGGCGCGCATCGACGCGCCTGAGCGCTCGCCCAAGAATGTCGCGCGCGACGTCTACCGGCATCCGGGTCCCGTGCTGAGCTTCTTCGGCGTCAAGCCCGACAGCACGGTCGTCGAAATCCTGCCCGGCGCGGCGGGCTACTGGACGGAGATTCTGGCGCCCTATTTGAAAGACAAGGGCCGCTATATCGCCGCCAACGCCGAGGCGGCGTCGGCGAACGAGGAGGCGCAGCGGGAGATTGCCGGCTTCAAGGCGAAGATCGAGGCCGACCCTGCGCTCTACGGCAGGGTCGAGACGAGCGAATTCGCCGCCGACCGTCACGCCATCGCGCCGCCCGGCAGCGCCGATTTCGTGCTCACCTTCCGCAACTTGCACAATTGGCTCGCGCGCGGCGAGACCGAGGGCGCGCTGAAGGCGTTCTACGCCGCGCTCAAACCGGGCGGCGGGCTCGGGATCGTCGACCATCGCGGCCGCGAGGATCAGCCGCAGGACCCGCTCGCCAAATCGGGCTATGTGCGCCAGGATTGGGCGATCCAGACGATCGAAGCGGCGGGCTTCGAGTTTGTCGGCGCCTCGGAGGCGAACGCCAATCCGAAGGACACCAAGGATTATTCCGTTGGCGTCTGGGCGCTGCCGCCGACCTATCGCCTCGAGGATCAGGACCGCGATAAATATCAGGCGATCGGCGAGAGCGACCGGTTCACGCTGAAATTCGTCAAGCCCGGGCCATGAGGCGGCGCCTCAGGCGTCGTCGCCAGTCCAGGGGTTACGCGGACGCCATACCAAATCCCCATTCGCGCTTCACCTTCGGCGGCATCTCAAAAGCGAAATTGATATGGCGTCCCTGCAATCACGGTGTGAATAGGCGTCCACTTTCGGCCCCTGCCACTTTCCTGGAAGGCATTGAGTCTATCGAGGTTTTCTCGAAACGCCGCGGTCGAGATCGGACGCCGACTCACAACTTTATGAGCATGTATCAGCCTACGCCACTTCGGGTCGCGCCAGCTTTTTCAGATTGAATTGACGGGCGCGCTCGCGCGCTCGGGCGAGGTCGTGATTCATCTGTAAGCGCAGCCAAAAATCGGCGCTGCTGCCGACGACCATCTCGAGGCGCATCGCCATTTCGGGGGTTATGCCGCAATCGCCGTTGATGACGCGGTAAAGCTGCTGCCGCGTCACGCCGAGCGCCTTCGCGAATTCCGCGACGGACAAGCCTAGCGTCTCGATCTCGTCCTTCAGCCCCTGTCCGGGGTGGGGAGGGTTCTTCATCATGCTGGCCTCCATCAGTGATAGTCGATCAATTCGACCGCCGAGGCTTTGCCACTTCTGACGCTTCACCGTGGCTGCGGCGTGACGCGAAACTCGATCCCCGCCTGCCTTTGCAGGTAACCGATGATGCCGAACAGATTGCGCGCCTGCGGATTGCCGCGCGGACCGAACATGCGGATCAGGCTCTTGGGCGGCGTATCGGTCGCCTCGCCGAGCTTTTCGAAGCCGACCGTCGCCTCGAGTAGTCGCGCAGGATCGCCTTGCCGGTATCGACGTCGCCGGCGAGCATGGCGTCGATCCCCTCGCGCAGCAGGTTTTCCGCGAAGGCGGCGTCGCTCGCCACGCGGCGTTGCACTAATTCCTCGAGGCTCTTGGTCAGGGCCACATCCGCCTCCGTCATTTCGGGCGCGGCCGTCGCCGCTGGTAATCCGTCCAGCTACAAGGACCGCGGTCAGCGACCGCGGCTACAAGGGCCGCGGTCAGCGACCGCGGCTACAAGGAAGCGCGTCGCCGCCTCGTGCGCCAGTCGTCCCACCGCAAACCCCCGCCTACTCGGCTTTCGAAACACGCCTCGTCGCGGAAAACCGCCGCTCCAGGTCCGGCTGCAGCTCGAGGCCGAGGCCCGGCCCGGCGGGGACGGTGATGAAGCCGTCGACGATTTCGGGCAGCGCGGTGACGAGATCGCGATACCAGGTGCGATGATAGGCGCGCACGCTCTCCTGAATCAGCGCGTTGGGCGCGTTGAGCGACAGGTGCGTCGAGGCGGTCAGCACCACCGGCCCGGTGCAATCGTGCGGCGCGATCGGCAGGTGGTAGGCCTCCGCCATCGCCGCGATCTTGCGCGCTTCCGATAGTCCGCCGCACCAGGAGAGATCGAGCATCACGATCCCCGCCGCCCCGGTCTCCAACAGGTCGCGAAACCCCCAGCGGGTGGCCAACGTCTCCGAGGCCGCTATCGGCGCCGGCGACGCCTCGGCGTAGCGCTTCAGATCGGCGAGCGAATCCATGCGGATCGGGTCTTCGTGCCATTGGGTCGCGAACGGCGCGAGCGCCTTGGCGATCTTCATCGCCGGCAGCAGCTGCCAGAGCGAGTGGAACTCGACCATGATTTCCGTGCGGTCGCCGACCGCGGCGCGGATTTTTTCGAACGGCTGCAGCGCCGCCCGCAATTCGGCCGCAGAGATGTCGAGGCCATCGTTGGCTTCTGCGGCGCGGTCGAATGGCCAGATCTTCATCGCCGTAATGTTTTCGGCGAGCAGCTCCTCGGCGAGCTCGTCAGCGCGATGCAAGAAGCCGTCGAGATCGTCGTACACTTTCACGCCGGCGCCGAGGCCCCAGTTGCCGGTGCTCTGCCCGGCGTTCTCGCGCATATAGGCGGAGCCCGCGCAGGTGTTGTAGGCGCGGATCCTGTCACGGGTGAAACCGCCGAGCAGTTGCGCGATCGGCTGCCCCGTCATCTTGCCGAACAAATCCCAGAGCGCGATGTCGAGCGCGGAATGGGCGCGCATCTCGACGCCCGCCGAGCGGAAGCCGAGATAGAACGAGACATCCCTGGCGATGCGGTCGATTTTTCGCGGATCGCGCCCGAGCAATTTCGGCGCGAGGATTTCGTGGACATAGGCCTCGACGCTGGCGGGCGCGAAGAACGTCTCCCCGAGCCCGACGAGCCCCTCCGAGGTGTGGACCTTCAGCCAGATCAGATTGCCGAACTCCGCGAGGCGGAGGGTTTCCAAGGCCGTTATCTTCATCGCTTCGCCGGGCTGCGAGGGAACCCTGACTTAGCGCGCCGGCGCGTCGCCGCACAGCGCGTTCAGCCTTTGCGCCGGTGGTCCTCGTCCGGCAGGTCGTCGTCGGAGAGGACGCGCCAGGAAGCGCCATCGAGATCGTCGAATTGGCCGCTGCGCATCGCCCAGAGAAAAGCCGCAAGGCCCAGGCCGCCGAGGATGAGCGCGGCCGGAACGAGGAAAACCAGCACGTTCACGTGGCGACCCCTCGAGCGGACCGTCCGCGCATCGCGTTGAGCGTCACGACGACCGAGGAACCCGACATCGCGACCGCGGCGATCAGCGGCGACGCGTAGCCGAGGATCGCGATCGGCACGGCGATGACGTTGTAGATCGCCGACAGCCACAGGTTTTGCTGCATCAGCGCCTTGGCCTTGCGCGCGATCGCCAGCGCGTCCGCGACCGGCGCCAGCCGCTCGCCCAGAAACACCACGTCCGCCTGCGCCTGCGTCAGATGCGCCGCTGATATCGGCGACATCGAGACATTGGCCGCGGCGAGCGCCGGCGCGTCGTTGAGGCCGTCGCCGACCATCAGCACGCGCTTGCCCGCTTCGCGCAACGCCTTCAGGCGCGCGATCTTGTCCGCCGGTTTCATTTCCGCGTGGAATTCGGCGACGCCGAGCTCGCGCGCGACCTCGCCCACCGCCTCGCGCCGATCGCCCGACAGGATTTCGATGGCGTAGCCGACCTGTCTCAGACGCCGGATGACCACGGACGCGTCGCAGCGCGGCGCCTGGCGGATCGCGAACACGACTTTGCGCTGCGGTCCCTGGAAGGCGATGAGCGAGGCGTCTGGCCAGCGCGCGGCCACGTTCGCCGCTTCGGCCTCGGCCTCGCAGAAGGCGATCGAGCCCAGCCTGATCGGCTTGCCTTCATGGGCCGCGGTCACGCCTTGGCCGGGGAATTCCCGGGCCGCGAGCGGCGCCTCGGCGCCCGCGGCGTCGGCGACCGCCTTGGCGAGCGGATGTTTGCTCGATAGCGCCAGCGCGCCGGCGAGCGCGAGATCGGCGGCGGGGATGTCGGCGCCGTTGGCGAGCGTCGGCTGCGGCAGCGTCAACGTCCCGGTCTTGTCGAACACGATCGTATCGACGTCGGCAAGCCGCTCCAGCGCATCGCCGGCGTTGAGCATCGCCTTGCGCCGGAAAATCGCGCCCGCCGCCACCACCTGCACCGCCGGGATGGCGAGGCCGAGCGCGCACGGACAGGTGATGATGAGCACGGAAATCGCGACGACCAGCGCCGCCTGCCACGACGAGCCCAACGCCAGCCAGCCGAGAAAGGCGCCGAACGCCGTGAGATGGACGACCGGCGCATAGAGGCGCGCCGCGCGATCGGCGAGCTGCACGTAGGACGAGCGCTGCTCGATCGCTTTTTCGAGCAGCGAATTGACCTCGTCGAGCAACGTGCCCTCGGCCGCCTTCGCCACCCGCACGCGCAACGTCCCGGTGAGATTCAGCGTGCCAGCGTAGACCATCGCCCCCGGCTCGGCCACCGCAGGCGCGGTCTCGCCGGTCACCAAGCTCTGATCGATTTCCGAGCGGCCGTCCTCGACGACGCCGTCGACCGCGACGCGTTCGCCCGCCCGCGCCAGCACCAGATCGCCGGCCCGGATCGCCGCGATCGGCATTTCCACCGCGGCGCCGTTATCGATGAGCTTGACCGCCTTCTCGGCGCGGACGGCGGCGAGATTGATCGCGACGTCGCGCGTCTTGCGCCGCATGCGCTGGTCGAGCGCGCGCCCAGCGAGCAGGAATACCAGCAGCATCACGCCGCTCTCGTAATAGGTCTCGGTGGCGTGCTCGACCGTCTGCAGCACCGACATCAGCAGCGACAGCAGCACGCCGAGGGTGATCGGAACGTCCATGTTCACCGAACGCTGCCTGAGCGCGCGCAGCGCGTTGTCGAAGAACGGCCGTCCGGCGTAGGCGACAGTGGGAATGGCGACGATCGCCGAGAACCAGTGGAACAGATCGCGCGTCGCGCCGTTGGTCTCGCTCTCGGCGCCGGCCCACAATGCGACCGAGAGCAGCATCACGTTCATCGCCCCGAACGCCGCGACGCCGAGACAGCGCAGCAGGTTCTTCTCCTCGGCCGCTTCGAGACTATCGACGGTGGGGGCGGCGAACGGGTAGGCGGGATAGCCGAGCTTGTCGAGCGTCGCCAGGATCGCGCCGGGCGCCAGCGCGCGTTCTTCCCATTCGACGGTGACGCGCTTGCTCGCGAGATTGACCCGCGCGCCGCGCACGCCGTTCTCGCGGGCAAGGCCCTTCTCGATCGTGACGATACAGGCGCCGCAATGCACGCCGTCGACGACCAGGTCCATCGCCGAGACGCCCTCGGCGGGGTGGCGAACGAAAACCGAAAGATCGGTCGCCTGATCCAAGGCGCTTACTCCGAATTGCCCTTCAGCGTCAGTCTGTTCTCGCTGTAGAATTTGCGTTGGCCGTCGAGCTTGGCTTCGAACTGCAGCGTCCACGAGCCGGGATGCACATCGGACGCGAAGCCCTCGTAGTCGCCGCCGTCGCTCACGAGTTTGGCGTCGCGGTCGGAGAACCGATCGATCGGGTGTACGAACTTGGCGTGAACGTCGAGCCCGGGAAGCGCCTTGCCGTCGCGGTCGCGAACGGCCGCGACGATGCGCACCCCGCCGTTCTCCTCGCGAGTGTCGACGTCCACCTTCCAGCCCAGCGCGTCCTGGGCGCGCGCCGCCGCGATCCTCTGGTTGTAGACCTGGCTCGCGTCGTAGGAATTCTCGACCTCCTCGCCGTGCAGCGTCGTCAACGCGAGGTAGATGAGCGTGAAATTGACGGCGAAGACGATGCCGAACGTGACGACCAGCGCGGCCAGCACCCTCCGCCCGGTCCACGGCTTGCCGCTCGCCAGGCGCTGCAAGTAGGGACGATCGATTGCGGAGATTTCAGACTCGAGCAACATCGCTGTTCAATCTCCGTCAGGGTCCGAAGAAATGGTCGGAGACCGTCGCCGTCTCGCCGTTGACCAGATCGGCAGCGGTCATCGCGATCGGTTCCGACTGGCTCTGCAACGAGGAGCGCGGCGCTGTCACATAGAGTTGAATCTCCTGCGTGGCGTCGGGATCGACGCTGACGATGAGCTTGCCGTCGGGGCCGATGTCGGCTTCTTCGCTCTTGATCGTGGCGCCCGCGAGGCCGCTCGCCGCCAGAGAGAACTTGTGTGGCTGGCTCAGCTTGTTGGCGAAGCGCAGGGTGTAGCCGTTGCGCACGTCGTCCCCGGCCAGCGTGTACATCGGCGCGCGCACGTGCAGCACGCTGAGGCTCATGAAGGTGCGGTGGGTCAGCTGATAGAGCATGATCGAGCCGACGATGACGATGATCACCGCATAAATGATCGTGCGCGGGCGCACGAGCTTGTAGACCGGCGCCTCGCCGCGCGCCCGGCGGCCGATATTGTCGTCGTTGTCGTAGGCGATGAGCCGGGTCGGGCGCCCGATCTTCTTCATGACGACGTCGCAGGCGTCGATGCACAGGCCGCATTGCACACAGCCGAGCTGCGAACCCTTGCGGATGTCGACGCCGGTCGGGCAGACATTCACGCATTGATTGCAGTCGACGCAATCGCCCGCGGGTTCGCCGGCCTTGCGTTTGCGATTGGCTTCCTTGAGCGACATGCGCGGCTCGCCGCGGTCGCGCCGATAGGTGACGTTGAGCGCATCGGTGTCGGTGAGCGCGGCCTGAATGCGCGGCCACGGGCACATGTAGAGACAGACCTGCTCGCGCATGAACCCGGCCAGATAATAGGTCGTGAAGGTGAAGATGCCGACCCAGACATAGGCCGTGATCGGCGCCTGCAACGTGAAGATCTGCTTCACCAGCGTCGGCGCGTCGGCGAAATAGAGCACGATCGCGCCGCCGGTTCCCGCCGCGATGATGAGCCAGATCGCGTGTCTGGCGAGGCGCTTGCCGAGCTTGCCGGCCGACCAGGGCGCCTGATCCAGTTTCATGCGCTCGCGTCGGTCGCCTTCGACCCAACGCTCGACCAGGAAGAAAAGGTCGGTCCACGCCGTCTGCCAGCACAAATATCCGCACCACACCCGCCCGAACAGCGCGTTGGAGAGGAACAGGAACAGCGACGCGAGAATCAGCAGGCCGGTGAAATAATAGACTTCCTGCGGCCACAGCTCGATGAAGAAGAAATAGAACCGCGAATGCGCCAGGTCGATCAGCACGGCCTGATGCGGCTCGTTCGGCCCACGGTCCCAACGGATGAACGGCACGATGTAGTAGAGGCCCAGGCAGACGATCAGTGCGGCCCATTTGATACGGCGGTAAGCGCCGCTGACTCTCTGCGGATAGACCTTCGCCGCGGCGGCGTACAACGGACCCTCGTCATACACCTCGTGGTGGTCGTCCGCATTCACATCGACTCGTGTCATCACTCACTTCCGCTCGTGGTCGACCCGCTCGCCTTTGCGCTGCGACCGGGGCCTCATCCGTGCTCCCCTCCGAGCCCCAGATAAAATTGCGTTCCGCTGGAAAACGCAATTTGCTCCAGGTTCTCGAGTCGCGCGCGTATTCTCGAAAAACCGGCGCTCCCCTTTTTCGACGGCGCGCTCTAAGCAACAGAGCGGGCCTCGAGGCCCGCTCTGCCAATTGTAGGACGTCGCAAACGCGGCGCCTAGCCGATCATTGACCGGCGCCGAGGCTGTGAACGTAGACTGTGAGGGTCTTGATCGTCGTTGGATCCAGGCGCGCCCCCCACGCAGGCATCGTGCTGTTGCGTGCGTTGGTGATCGTGTAGATCAGGTCCTTCTCGTCTTCGCCGTAGAGCTGCGCGCCATCGGTGAGGTTGGCCGAGCCGACCGACGCCATGCCTTTGCCGTCCGGGCCGTGGCAAGCCACGCAGTTGTCGGCGAAGATCTTCTTGCCGGCGTCCACGTCGCCCCCCTTCAGCGGCCCGCAATCGGCGGGCTGATCGACGTAGATATTCTTGCACACGTCGGCCGGGGTCAGCGTGCGCACATAGCTCGCGACATCGAGGATTTCCTGGGGCTTCAGGATGCCATCCTTGCCGAACGCGGGCATCGCGCTGCTGCGCGTGTCCTTGTCATAGTCGGCGCGGATGCCGTGGGTGACCGTGGCGAGGATGTCGTCGAGCGTGCCGCCCCACAGCCAGTCCTCGTTGGTCAGGTTGCGGTAGCCCTTGCCGCCCTGACCGCCAGAGCCGTGGCAGGGCGCGCAGTTATCGAGGAACGCCGCCCGGCCGCGCGCGAGCGCGAGCGCGAGCAGCCGCTTGTCGGCGACGATCTGTTCGACCGTCGCGTCTTTGAGGCCGGCCTCGGCCGCAGCCCGCTGCGCCTGGATCGCGGCCAGGTCCTTGACGACCTGGATGCGGTTGGTCGTGCCCAGAATGCCGGGGGCGTAGCCGCGCAGCAGCGGCCAGGAAGGGTACAGGATCCAGTAGCCGACCGAGAACACGATCGTCGCATAGAAAATGTAAACCCACCAGCGCGGCAGCGGCGTGTTGAGTTCGCGGATGCCGTCCCACTCGTGACCGGTGGTGGTCTGGCCCGTGACTTTGTCTACATGGGGAGCTTCTGTCGTCGCCATCGCTCAGTCCTCGCGCAGCGGCAGCCGAGCCGCGTGATCGAACGCTTCGCGTTTGGAAGGCCACAGCGCGTAGATGACGGCGCCGAGGAACAGAGCGAAGCAGTAAACCGTGCCCGCTGTCCGCGCGAAGGCGGACAGCATCTCGTAAGTCGAAGCCATCTCGAGCCTCCTGTCAGCGGACGTTGGCCTTGTCGTCGTAGACCTTGAAGTCCACGAGCGTGCCGAGCATCTGCAGATATGCGACGAGGGCGTCGCCCTCGGTGATTTCTGACGTTCCGACGTTGAACTTGCGCAGCTGCGCCTTGGGATAGCGCTTTTGCAAGTCCGCGGCGTTCGGGCTGTCAGGGTTGACCTGGGTCTTCACGTCGTCGAGCGCCTTGGCGATGTCGTCGTCGGTGTAAGGCACGCCGACCAGTTTGCTGGTGCGCATGTAATCGGCGAGCTCGCGCGTATCGAGCGGCGCGTCGACCAGGAACCCGTAGTTCGGCATGATCGACTGCGGCACGACCGAGCGCGGATCCGTCAGGTGGGCAATATGCCAGGAGTCGGTGTATTTGAGACCGACGCGGGCGAGGTCCGGACCGTTACGCTTGGACCCCCACTGGAACGGATGATCGTACATGCTCTCGGCCGCCAGCGAGTAGTGGCCGTAGCGCTCCACTTCGTCGCGCAGCGACCGGATCATTTGGCTGTGGCAGAGGTAGCAGCCTTCGCGCACGTAGATGTTGCGGCCGGCGATCTCCAGCGGCGTGTAGGGCCGCATGCCATCGACCTTTTCGACCGTGCCCTGGAGGTAGAACAGGGGCACGATCTGCACGAGGCCGCCGATCGCGACGACGATGAGGATCGCGAACACGAGAAGAATAGGGTTCTTCTCCAAGATGTGATGCTTGGCGAGTAAGCCGCCGCCCGAGGTCTGGGTTGCCATGGTGGAGCTCCTTACTCAGCGGGCTGCAGCGCAGGCTGCGCCGACGGCGCGGCCTCTTCGCCGGCGGTGATCGTCATGTAGACGTTGTAGATCATCAACAGATAGCCGGTGATGAAGAGCACGCCGCCGAGCGCGCGGATCACGTAGAACGGGTGCATCGCGGCAACCGTCTCGATGAACGAGTACTCGAGGTAGCCTTGCGGCGTATAGGTGCGCCACATCAGGCCCTGAAGGATGCCCGAGACCCACATCGAGGTGATGTACAGCACGATGCCGAGCGTCGAGATCCAGAAGTGCCAGTTGACGAGACGCAGCGAGTAGATGTCACGCTTGTTCCACAGCCACGGGATCATGCAATAGAGCGCGCCGAACGAGACGAACGCGACCCAGCCCAGAGCGCCCGAGTGCACGTGCCCGATGGTCCAGTCGGTGTAGTGCGACAGCGAGTTGACGGTCTTGATCGACATCGCCGGACCTTCGAACGTCGACATGCCGTAGAACGCGACCGACACGACGAGCATGCGCAGAACCGGATCGGTGCGCAGCTTGTCCCACGCGCCCGAGAGCGTCAGCAGGCCGTTGATCATGCCGCCCCACGAGGGCATCCACAGCATCAGCGAGAAGGTCATGCCGAGCGTCTGCGCCCAATCCGGCAAAGCCGTATAATGCAGATGGTGCGGACCTGCCCAGATGTAGGTGAAGATCAGAGCCCAGAAGTGAACGATAGAGAGCCTATAGGAATAAACCGGCCGTTCTGCGCGCTTCGGTACGAAGTAGTACATCATGCCGAGGAACGCAGCTGTGAGGAAGAAGCCCACCGCATTGTGGCCGTACCACCATTCTGTCATCGCATCCTGGACGCCCGAGAACGCGCTGTAGCTTTTCGTGCCGAGGAACGAG
>JBKQKS010000232.1:0-20738 GCA_052147395.1 Roseiarcus sp. | reverse complement strand
GAATTCTGTCTTCGACGATGTCGACGATCGCCGCCTGGAACGACGCGCTGAGGTCGGCGACATCGCTCGGCCGCAACGGCGCAACGCTCTGGGCCGCCAGACGCGTCGCCGTCTTCAAGCCGGAGAGCGAGAAATCCGCGGTGGGGCGGCCGAGCATCGGGCGCGGCAGGGCGAAGCGCATGGGATCGCCGCCTCTGGCCGCCGCCTCGATGGCGGGCCCGCCGGGATAGGGCAGGCCAAGCACCTTGGCGGTCTTGTCGAACGCCTCGCCGATCGCGTCGTCCATCGTCGCCCCCAATCGCTCGTAGTCGCCGACGTCGCGGACGGCGAGGATCTGCGTGTGTCCGCCCGAGGCGAGCAGCAGCAGAAAAGGGAAGGCGACCCTAGCGACGAGCCGCACGACGAGCGCATGAGCCTCCAGATGATTGACAGCCAGGAATGGCTTGCCGGTCGCGAGCGCGAAGCCTTTCCCGGCCATCAGGCCGACCAACACGCCGCCGATCAACCCGGGTCCCGCCGCCGCGGCGACACCGTCGATATCGCGCGGAGTCAGGCCCGCGCTGGCGAAGGCGCGACCGATCAGTCCATCCACGACCTCGACGTGAGCGCGCGCGGCGATCTCCGGCACCACGCCGCCATAGGCGGCGTGGGCGGCGATCTGGCTCATGATCTCGTCGGCGAGAATGACCGGCGTTCCGTCGCGCCTGAGTTCGACGATCGCCGCCGCCGTCTCGTCGCAGGTTGTCTCTATGCCTAAAACACGCATCTCGTGGGGTTGGCTCCGCTGTCGGCCCAGGCGGTCTATCTACAGAGTCTGCCCGCGGCGCGACAGGCCCAATATCGCGGCGGAGCGCCTCGGTCAGCATCGCCAACGCTCGATTGCGTCACCGAAGCGAAACGATTCGGACAGGGTTGGCCTCGCCGCCGCGTTCTTCCTACGGCGAGACGAATGGCGGCGGCGCTGAAAACGGCGTTGCAGGGCTCGATGGCGCAGGTCTTAGCTGCTACGCTCGAGCCCGCGTCGGCGCGGCGCCGAGGCGCGCCGCAAGGCCGCGATGGGCAAGGGGAAACGCATGACGAACACGGTGGCGCTGTTTCGCGCCCGCGACGACGCTGAGCGGACCGCCGCGCGGCTCGCGGCGCTGGGCTGCGAAGCCGCGATCGCACCGGCGTTCGAGCCTGCGGCGCTGACACCGCCGCCGCCGCCGGCCGGCGCCTTCGCCGCCGTGCTCGCGACCAGCGCGCGGGCGATCACGTTCGCCCCGCTGCGAGTCCTCGGGGCCCTGCCCCTGCTCGTGGTCGGCGAAACGACTGCGCGCGCCGCGAAGGCGAAGGGCATCGCCGTCAGCGCCCCGCCGGCGCGCGACGCCGAGGAGCTGGCGCGCGCCATCGTCGCGACCTTCGCGCCGTCCGAGCGGCTGCTCTATCTCGTGGGGCGGGACCGCAAGCCCGACCTCGAGCGCGCGCTCGCCGGCTCAGGGTTCGCGGTCGTCGCGCTCGAGGTCTACGAAATGCGCGCGCGCGCCGCCTGGGACGCGGAGGAAGCGGCGAGCGTAAGGCGCGCCGTCGTCGCGCTGCATTATTCGCGCCGCAGCGCCGAGCTCGCAGTCACGCTGGCGCTCGGCGCTGGCCTCGGCGCACGCTGGCTCGCGATGCGTCACGTCGCGATTTCCGCCGACGCCGCGGCGCCGCTCGCGGCGTCGGGCGTCGAGCCGGCCGTCGCCGGCGAACCCAACGAGAATGCGATGTTGGCGGCGTTATGGGCAGCGCGATGAAATTCAGGATCGGCGCGCCGCGACGTCAAGTCCCGGTTTCTTTCGGCCGCGCGCTCCCGTATACAACAGGCGAACCACGGACGAGCTGGCATGGCCGAAGACGCAAAAGACGAACCGCGACCCGAAACGCCGGAAATGCCGCCGTCCTCGCCCGAGCGGCTCGAGCCGGCGGCGGAAGAGGCCGCTGTCGAAGCCGAGGCGCGCACGCCTGCGCAGACGGGCCACGAGCCCGAACTGGCCGCCGCCGAACCCGTCGGCGAGGGCGAGCCGCACGAACAGGCCGCGGCCGAAACCGCCGCAGAGGCCGAAAAGCCGCCGTCCTCGCCCGGGCCGCCCGAGCCGGCGGCGGGAGAGGCCGCCATCGAAGCCGAGGCGCCCGCGCCTCAGCCTGAGGCGCCCACGCCTGCGGAGACGGGCCACGAGCCCGAACTGGCCGCCGCCGAACCCGTCGGCGAGGGCGAGCCGCACGAACAGGCCGCGGCCGAAACCGCCGCCGCGCCCGAGACATCAGCCGTAGAGCCCGCGCCGGGGGAGAGCGCCGAGCCGGCGTCGGCCGCAGTTGTCCCGCCGGAGACGGCGCCGGCCGCCGCGCCGCAGGCGCCCGCTCCCAAGCCGCGCCGCGGCGCGGCGTTCGGTTGGGGCCTCGCCGGCGCCTTGATCGGCGCCGCCGTCGGGTTCGGCGGGTTCTATCGATACGGACCCTACAAAGCCCTCGACGCTAGGGTCGGCGCGCTGGAGGGCGCCACATCCGGGCAGGTCGAGGCGCTGAGAACGCTGGAAATGCGGCTCGCGGCTGTCGAAGCCAAGCCCTCGCCGGCGCCGGTTAACCCGGCGGGGCTCGACACGCTGCAGGCGCGCGTCGGCAAGCTCGCCCTTGACGAGGCGGCGCTCGCCGAACGGCTCGCCAAGGTCGAGGCCGCAGCCGTTGCGCCGAAGTCCGAGACCCAGGCTCAGGCGTCCGAGCCGACCGCCGCTCCGGCGGCGACCCCGAGCCCGACTCCAACGCCGAACCCGGAGGCGGCGGCCAGCCCGACGGCTGCGACGACGCCAGGTCCGGCGCCGATGTCGAGCCCGACCCCCACGGCGGCCGCGGAAGAGCCCGAGAAGCCGACCCCGGCGCCCACGGCGAGCCCAACCCCTGAAGCTTCGGCAGCAACCCCGGCCCCCGATCCGCGCGTCGCCAAACTCGTCACGGACGAGGCCACGCTCGACGAACGTCTTGCCAAGCTGGAGGCCGCGCTCGCCGAGCCCAAGACTCCCATGCGCGCGGCGCCGAGCAATTCGGCGCCGGACAACGAGAGCGCCGCCGTCGCGGTTGCGGCGCTGGTCGCCGAGGAGCGGCTCGCCAACGGCCGGCCGTACCCGGACGAGATCGCGGCGCTGAAGAAGCTCGGCGCCGACGCGGGCGCGCTCGCGGCGCTCGCGCCCTATGCCGAAAATGGCGCGCCGACGCGGACCGCGCTCGCGGCGGCGTTCGCCAAGATCGCGCCGTCGCTGATCGAGCCCGAGCGTCCGCCCGCGAACGCGAACGTGGCCGAAAAGTGGCTCGGGGCGATCGACCGGCTGGTGAGCGTGCGCCCCATCGGCGAAGTGAAGGGCGACGATCCCGCCGCTCTCGTTTCGCAGGCGCAGGGCGCGCTCGGGCGCGGCGATCTGAAGGGCGCGCTCGCGGCCTACGGCAAGCTGCCGCCGCGCGCTCGAGCTGCGGCTGAAGGGTGGGCGAAGGACGCCGAAGCGGTGGAGGGCGCAAAGGCCGGCGCCGAGGCGATCCTGGAGGCCTCGCTGCGCCGCCTCGCGGCGGCGCGAGAATGAGCTGATTCGACGTTTCGAGGTTTTCGCCAGCAATTCACGTGGAGTCGTCATGCTTCGGCTGTTGGTCTTTTTCGCCGTCCTCGCCGCCGCGACGCTCGGGCTCGTCTGGCTCGCCGACAATCCCGGCGTGGTCACGTTGACGTGGCGAGGCGTCGAATATCAGACCTCGCTGATGGTCGGCCTCGGCGCGGTGCTCGCCGTCGCCATCGTCCTCGGCATCGTCTGGTCGCTGCTGCGTTTCGTGCTGCGGCTGCCGTCGCTGATCGCGCTTGCCCATCGCCTGCGCCGGCGCGAGAAGGGCTTCGCGGCGCTGTCGCGCGGACTGGTCGCGATCGGCGCGGGCGACGCGCGCGCAGCCGAACGTCATGCGTCGGACGCGCAGAAGCTGATCGGCCACGAGCCGCTCGCCAAGCTGCTGCGCGCCCAGGCCGCGCAGCTCAGCGGCGACCGCGCGCGCGCCCAGGCGGCGTTCCGCGAAATGCTCGATCACCGAGACACCCATGCCTTAGGCCTGCGCGGCCTGCATCTCGAGGCGCGCCGCGCCGGCGAGCATGACGTGGCGGTCGAATATGCGACGCGCGCCCATCAGCATGCGGCTTTGCCTTGGGCGGCCCAGGCCGTGCTCGACGATCACGCCCGCCACAGCGACTGGTCGGGAGGGCTCGCCACCGTCGAATCCAACGCCGCCGCCAAGCTGCTCGACAAGCCGACCGCCAACCGTTGGCGGGCCGCATTGAAGACGGCGATCGCGCTCGACCTCGCCGAGCGGGATCCCAAGGGGGCGCTCAGCCTCGCCCAGGAGGCGCTGAGCCTCGCGCCGAATCTGGTCCCGGCTGCGACGCTGGCGGGCCGGCTCATCGCCGCCGCCGGCGACTACCGCAAAGCCTCGAAGACGCTCGAGGCCGCGTATCGCGAGACGCCGCACCCCGATCTTGCGGCGGCCTATCTGCGTGTGCGGATCGGCGATTCGGCGCTCGACCGGCTCGCGCGGGCTCGTTCGCTCGCCAAGCTGGCGCCGTACGATTCGGAAAGTTATCTGTCGGTCGCACGTGCGGCGCTGGACGCGCGCGACTACGCCGCCGCGCGCGAGTCTCTGAGCGCGCTCACCTCGTTCGCGCCCAATACGCCGCGCCCGACGGCGCGCGCGTGCCTGCTGCAGGCCGAGCTCGAGGAAGCCGGGGGCCACGACGGCGCCGCCCGCGAATGGCTGAGCCGCGCCGCGCGCGCGCCGCGCGATCGCGCCTGGGTCGCCGATGGAGTGATCAGCGATCATTGGGCGCCGGTGTCGCCCTCGGGTGCGATCGATGCGTTCGTCTGGCGCACGCCGGACGAGTGGCTGACCGCGGTCGAACCACCGCCGGCGCCGCGTCCCGCCGCCGTCGAACCGCCGCCGCCGGCTGTCATGCCGCCGCCGCCGGCGATCGAGGCGCAAGTCGAGCCGCCGGCCCCCGCTCAGGCGCCTGCGCCGCCCCCCGCCGCCGCCCCGGCCGAGCCGGCGCCCCGCGCTGCTTCCGCCCGCGCAGCGAACAACGTGATCCTGATGCCGTCTGCGGCGCCGGACGATCCCGGCCCGCCCCGGCCGGAGGAGGCGCCCTCGCCGTACCGGCGTTTCGCAAGGGACTAAAAGAGCCAAACCCGCGCTTGATCGGCGCGGCGCGTTTCACTAAAAGCCGCGCGATCCGCTCGGAGGCGTCGTCCTCCGGCTTCTCAAAGTCCCGCGACAAAGGGTCGGAAACGCCAGGGAAGGACCAGCGAACATGCGCGTTTATTACGATCGGGACGCCGATCTCAATCTGATCAAGGGCAAGAAGGTCGCGGTGGTCGGCTATGGTAGCCAGGGCCACGCCCATCTGCTCAACATGCGCGACAGCGGAGTCAAGGAGATCGCGGTCGCGCTGCGCCCGGGCTCGGCGAGCGCCAAGAAAGCCGAGGCCGAGGGCATTCGAGTGTCGAGCGTCGCCGACGCCGCCATATGGGCCGACGTCGTGATGATGCTGACTCCCGACGAGCTGCAGGCCGACATCTATCGCCACGAGCTCGCGCCCAACATGAAGCACGGCGCGGCGCTGATGTTCGCCCACGGCCTCAACGTGCATTTCAATCTCATCGAGCCGCGTCCCGACCTCGATGTGCTGATGGTGGCGCCCAAGGGCCCGGGCCACACGGTGCGCTCCGAATACAAGCGCGGCGGCGGCGTGCCGTGCCTCATCGCCATCCACCAGGACGCCAGCGGCAACGCTCATGACCTCGGCCTCTCCTATGCCTCCGCGATCGGCGGCTGCCGCGCCGGCGTGATCGAGACCACGTTCCGCGAAGAATGCGAGACGGACCTGTTCGGCGAGCAGGTGGTGCTGTGCGGCGGTCTGGTCGAGCTCATCCGCGCCGGCTACGAGACGCTGACCGAAGCCGGCTACGCGCCGGAAATGGCCTATTTCGAGTGCCTGCACGAAGTGAAGCTGATCGTCGACCTCATCTACGAGGGCGGCATCGCCAACATGAACTACTCGATCTCCAACACCGCCGAATACGGCGAATATGTCACGGGTCCGCGCATCATCAGCGCGGAGACCAAGGCCGAGATGAAGCGGGTGCTGGCCGACATCCAGAGCGGCAGATTCACGCGCGACTGGATGCTCGAGAACAAGGTGAATCAGACGTCGTTCAAAGCGACGCGCGCGAGGGTGAACGCCCACCCGATCGAGGAAGTCGGCGCCAAGCTGCGCGCGATGATGCCGTGGATCGGCAAGAACAAGCTGGTCGACAAGACCCGCAACTGAGGGGCCTGAAAAACGGCGCCCGAGACTTTACAGGCCCCGGCGCCTTTGCTACATGCCGGGCCTTCGCGGCGGCGGCGGCAGCCGCTGCGAGATCGATGGGCGCATAGCTCAGTTGGTAGAGCAGCTGACTCTTAATCAGCGGGTCCAAGGTTCGAGCCCTTGTGCGCCCACCATCGAAAGCGAACGCTTTTCGGAGTTTAACGTAACCGGGGCAAATTTCCGGGCGCCCTTGTGGGCGAGGTCGCCGACCTCGCTGCCTCCGATGGAACGACTGGTGCAGGATGAGGCGCTCACGCGCCCGCCGAGGTCGTCCTTCGACAAGCTCGGGATGAGGGACCTCGGCTATGGAATCGCGCCGCCCGGGAATTTGCCCCTGTTAAAGATTTACGTCGGGGTTGCTTCCCAGAAGTCGGGATTGGGAAACGCGCGGGAAGCGACGCGGCATGCCGCGCGCTTCCCGAGATCATTGTGGGCCCGCTCTAATGGCAAAGCGACGTTTCGCGACTTGCCTCCGCCCCACGGCGCCGGCGAGTGGCGGCTGCTTCCCAAATGTCTCCCAGCCTGTTCGCCCATCGGACGCGCGCTCGCCTGTCGCGCTGTCGGCAGTGCGTCGCTTACGAGCGGCCCGCGGGCTGGCGATAGGCGCCGACAGCGGGGGCAGAACTCTTTGGCCTCGAATGATGGGGGAACGGGAACGAACGCGAGAGGGGTCGGGGCATTATGGGCATACGCAAAGTCTCTGAGAAAGCTTCGAATTGTTCACAATAATATTTCGCTGGATTATCAAATGTCGATCTGTTTCGCGGCGAGTATCACGGCTTTGGTCGCGTAACGCGGGCTTGCATACTTAGATTGTCCCGGGCGGTGGCCAACGACGCCTGGTAATGTAACCTGCAGCTTGCCCGCGCCATCATGTGTAATCTGTGGGCCATGTAACCAGCGGTCGATTGACACTGTTCGGTAAGGTTCGTGGTCTATCTCGAGGGAGAGGTCTTCCGTTTCCCGCTGGCGCGACCTGGAGGCGCCATTCCTATATGACCGCCCTCGCGCCGAGCCAAAGCCGATCATGCGCGGAACGACTCGAGGCCCGGGGCGAAGCGCTTCGGCGCGTCCCCGTATTGTCCACGACCGGAGCGCTGCTCGTCGTCTACGCGATTGCTTATTGGCGGGGCGGTCAGGTCCTGCCGCTGGACGACGCCTACATCACCTTGCACAACGCCGAGGTCCTGTTTTCGGGCCATGACGTGAGCTACGGCGCCTCTGCGCTGTCCGGCGCGACGAGCCTCTTCCATCTCGCTCTAACGGCCGCGCTGTGGCCAATCTGCGGGGACGCGACGCCGGCGGTCGTTTGTCTGGCGGGCGTCACGCTCTATATCCTGGGCGTCGCTCGCCTCGCCCGCCTTTGCGGCCTGTCTGTCGCCGCCGAAACGCTGCTGATCTTGCTGGCGGTCTCGAGCGGCACGGTGACGTTCCAGCTCTTCAACGGACTGGAAACGTCCTGGGCGCTCGCGGGCGCGACCTGGGCCGTCGCGATCGCGAGCCGCGGCGTTCCCGACCTCCGCCTCGCCGCGGTCGCCGGAACGCTGCCGTTTCTGCGGCCGGAACTCGCGCTGGTTTCGCTGGCGCTGCTCGCACGACAGAGCAAACTTCGGCTCGGCAAGCCGGGCTTCGCCGCCGGTGTCGCGTCGGACCTCGTCGTCGCCGGCCTCTCCGCCGCTCCCTGGCTCCTGTGGAGCGCGATCGAGACGGGCGCCTTACTTCCCAACACCGCCGCCGCCAAGGCCGCGTTTTTCTCCGCGCCCACCGGATCGCTCGCCCTCGTCGTCGCTTCGGTTCTGCTCGCGCTGCTGAAGGGTGTCGGGCCCTTGCCGCTCATGCTGCCGTTCGCGCGCACTTCGACACTGAAAGTTGCGCTGCTTGCCGCCGGGCTCGCCCTGCTCGCCATCTTCTCCCTGCGATTTCCCGGCCTGCTGTCGCACAATAACGGCCGCTATACGATGGCGCTGCTGCCCTTCGGCCTCTGGGCGCTCGCCAGCTTCTATGAATGGCGGCCCAAACTATTTTGGGCGCTGGGCGGCGCGATTGCGCTCCCGGCGCCGTTCTGGGTCGCCTCCAGCTTCGCGATCATGAGCGCGGACCAGACCCAGGTGCGCGACGCGTTCGCCGCCGTCGCCTGGGCGGAACATCAGCTGCCGCCTGGAGAGACGATGCTGGTCCACGACGCTGGCGTGGCGGGCCTGGTCTCGACCCGACCACTCGTGGATGTCGTCGGCTTGAAGACGCCGGGCTCGCTCACCGCCCACCAGCGCTGGACCCTGCCGTCCCACGGCCGCGAGCGCGCCAAGGCGATCGCCGAAATCGCCGCCGCCGCCCATGCCCGCTACGCCATGATCCTGCAGGACGAAGAGGGCTTCTGGGCGGGGGTCGGATGGGACCTTCAGCGCGAGGGTTGGCGGCTGGAGACGGTCCGCAAACCCGCCGCCGATCCCGGCTATGCCATTTTCAAGTTGACGCCGCCCGGCTGAGCCACGCGCTGAGCCGCTGCTATACCAAGACTCGATGAAAAGGAACCGATCATCGCCTTTCCCGAAGCGCGAAGCGCGCCTGCGCCTCTGCGCTCGAACCCTCGAGCGCGACGAGCCCCGCTCGAACCGAAAGGGTATCAGCCGGTTTGGAAAAGGGCGCCGCCGTTGTTTCGAAGAGGGAACGCAAGCGCCGGCTGCCGGCTCTGGCGGCGATCCACACAGGGCGACGCGCACACCGCCGGCCACGGCCGGCAGTCCATGCGCGGCAGCCGGCTATCGCGAGACGTCTTCGAGTCAGGCGACCACATCGTCCGGCGGCCCGAATGCGCGCACGGATTTCGAGCCCGCGAATCCGTATCGACCCGAGGAGAACGAACTCCTCACATGTCCGGGTAATTTGGTCCCCCGCCGCCTTCGGGAGGTGTCCACGTGATGTTGCGGGCCGGATCCTTGATGTCGCAAGTCTTGCAGTGGACGCAGTTCTGCGCATTTATGACGAAGCGGGGTTCGGTCTTGTTCGCCTCGTCGGCGTAGACGACCTCGTAAACGCCGGCGGGACAATAGAGGCGCGCCGGCTCGCCAAAGCGCGGCAGATTGTCCCGGATCGGCGCGTCCGGATCGGCCAGGCGCAAGTGCGTCGGCTGATCCTCTTCGTGGTTGGTGTTGGAGAGAAACACCGACGAGGCCTTGTCGAAGGACACCTTGCCGTCCGGCTTGGGATAGACGATCGGCGTGGCCGCGCCGAGCGGCTTCAGGGTTTCGGCGTCGCTCTTGCCGTGCTTCATCTTGCCGAACACCGAGAACCGGAACAGTTCGTTGGTCCACATGTCGAGACCTGCGAGCGGCACGCCGGCCATGAGGCCCAGATTTGTCCATAACGGCTTGACGTTGCGCACCTTCTTCAGGTCCTTGCCGATTTCCGAGTCGCGCCATTGCTCTTCGTAAGACCGCAATTCGTCGTTGGCGCGACCCTCCGAGAGCGCGTTGACGACCGACTCCGCGGCCAACATTCCCGACAGAATGGCGTTGTGAGAACCCTTGATGCGGGCGAAGTTGAGGAAGCCCGCGGAGCAGCCGATCAACGCGCCTCCGGGGAACGAGACGCGCGGGACGGACTGCCATCCGCCGGAAGAAATCGCCCTTGCGCCGTAAGCCAGGCGCTTGCCGCCCGCGAAAGTCGCCCGGATCATGGGGTGGGTCTTGAAGCGCTGGAATTCGTCGAACGGCGACAATGTCGGGTTCTTGTAGCTGAGATGCACAACATAACCGACGGAGACCATTCGCTCGTCGTAGTGATAAAGAAACGATCCGCCGGTGGCGCCGCCGGACAACGGCCATCCGAAGGTGTGCTGCACTTTGCCCGGTTGGAAGGCGCTGGCTTCGACTTGCCATAGCTCCTTGAGCCCGATCCCGAATTTTTGCGGCTCGCTTTCGGCGTCGAGTCGATACTTGGAAACGAGCTGCTTGGCGAGCGAGCCGCGGGCCCCTTCGCCGACCAGCACATACTTTCCGCGCAACTCCATGCCGCGGGTAAAACTCGCTTTCGGCTGGCCATCGCGTCCGATCCCCATGTCGCCGGTCGCCACTCCCACCACCGCGCCGCTGTCGTCGAAGAGCAGCTCCGTCGCCGCGAAGCCAGGGTATATCTCCACGCCGAGAGACTCGGCGCGCGCGCCGAGCCAACGCGTCAGGGCGCCCAGCGATCCGATGAAATTGCCGTGGTTGCCCATGAATTTGGGCATCGGCCAATTCGGCAGGCGCATGCCGCCGGTCGCCGAAAGGACGACGAAATGATCGATGGTCACCTTGGTCTTCAACGGCTGCTCGGGGTCGTCCCGCCAATCGGGAAGCAGGCGGTCGAGTCCGATCGGATCAATGACCGCGCCCGAGAGAATGTGCGCGCCGACTACGGATCCCTTCTCGACGACCACGACGCCGAGCGTCTCATCGAGCTGCTTGAGGCGGATCGCGGCCGCGAGCCCCGCCGGGCCGGCCCCGACGATCACTACGGCGTATTCCATCGATTCACGGGCCGGGAGATCGTTCGGCTCGGACATTTCGCTCACCTCGGTGGACGGCGAGTACACTCGCCAAATTGGTTTACATGTATACTATTTCGCGCGTCGCGACGAAATCGTCGAGCGGCGGTTCGTCGCCGAAGGCAGATATGCTAGGCTTCGCTCATGAAAGTCCATAGTTCCTCTGGACCAGCGACCCGATCCGGCGGGTCGATCGAAACCATCTCGGAACCGCGAGGATGAGCGCTCACGGCGAGAGGTTTTCGGACCTGACGAGCGAACGCGCGGTGGAGGTCCTGCGTTGGTGGATCGAAGCAGGCTCCGAGGCGCCGTTGGACGAGACGCCGCGGGATCGTTTCGCCGACTCGGCCGAGATCGCGGCTCGACGCGCCGTCGCCCCGCTCCCCGCGGCGGCGCGCTCCGGGCCGCCGCCGTCGCAAGCGCGACGAAATGACACAGAATTTCGCCCGCCGCCCGCGGCAGCCGCGGCCACGCCCGCTCGAGCCTCGAGTTCCGCGGCGGCCTTGGCCGCCGCCGCCCGCACCCTGGCCGATCTGCGCGAAACGCTGGAGTCGTTCGACGGCTGCGGACTGAAAGCCACCGCCACCCAGCTGGTGTTCGCCGACGGCGCCGCCGGCGCGGAGATCATGCTCGTGGGCGAAGCGCCGGGCGCCGACGAAGATCGTATCGGGCGCCCGTTCGTGGGCCGCGCCGGGCAGCTGCTCGATCGTATGCTGGGGTCGATCGGCCTCGATCGAACGCGGGTCTATATCGCCAACTGCGTGCCTTGGCGTCCGCCGGGCAACAGGACTCCGACCCCGCAAGAGACCCAGATCTGCCTGCCCTTCATCCGCCGGCAAATCGAGCTCGCCAATCCGCGGCTTCTGGTCTTGCTCGGCGGCTCGGCGCTTTCGACGCTTCTCGGCGGCAGCGAAAGCATCAGCCGGGCTCGCGGCTCTTGGCGCGCCTACCCCTTCGGCGACGGCAGAACGATACCCGCTTTTCCGATGTTCCACCCGGCCTATCTGTTGCGGCAGCCTTCCGCCAAACGACGGGCCTGGTCCGATCTGCGCAAATTACGGCTCTCCGTCGCGGCCGGCTACAGGCCGCTTTGAACTGCGCTGTGGCGCCTCGTTGCCGATGACGGAGAGCCCTCTCCGTCCGCGCCCCTCGAACTCGGCCGAACGCGAAACGAAAACGCCAGGTCAGATCGACGCGGTGATCCAGCGCAGCAATTCGCTCTTCGGGCTGGCGCCGACCTTGGTCCCGACTTGCTTGCCGTCCTTGAACGCCAGCAGCGTGGGGATCGAGCGGACGCCCAACTGGCCGGCCACGCGCGGATTTTCGTCGACGTTGAGCTTGACGATCTTGATCTTGCCCTTCATCTCCGAGGCGATTTCCTCGAGCGCGGGCGCGATCATGCGGCACGGACCGCACCACTCGGCCCAAAAGTCGACTACGACCGGCTCACTGGACTCGAGCACATCAGCTTTGAAGCTGGCGTCAGTCGTCTTGGCGGTTTCCGACATCGAATTCATATCCTCCACTTGCGCGCCACTACGCCTTGGTCGGGCGCGCCGGCGTCAATCTGCACCAAGGTAGGAATGCGCCGACGACGCGTCAAGTCGCGCCACGTGGCCGAGGGAGCCGTTTCTCGACGCTGTAAAGCGACTCGAGTGCGGCGCATTCGGCCGCCGCCCCGCCCCGAGTCGGCCAACATCGCAGTTTAGTAACCATGCGCGTCCTAGGGTCGACCCTGACGTCCCGGCGCGCGGCTACCTTTTCTGGCGACAATGAGAATCTTTCCGCTTTTGGCTGGCATATGGCTCGTTGGCGCTTCGATGTGCGCTTTGGCGGCGGCGCAGACGCCGAATGATGGCGCGAGCCCGGCGCAAGGGGTTGCCGCCCCCGCGCCAGCGCCAGCGCCCGTTAGCGCCGATCCGCTGGCTCGCAGAAAAGCGGCGCCGCAGCCTTCCGCTGCGAACTCGGCGCTCGTCGATCCGACCCCGACGCTGCAGCCGGAGACCCTGTTCGCGACGTCGAAAGCCGCCGAGCAGTATGCCGGCATCGTCAAAGCCGGAGGCTGGCCCACGGACAATGTCGAGTTGCGTCCGCGAGCGATCGGACCCGCGGTCGCCGAGCTGCGCAAGCGCCTCGCGATCGAGGGAGATCTCGGCCCGGACGCTCCGGTCGACGGCCCGGCGGCTGAGATCTGGGATAGAACCTTGACGGCAGCGGTCGAGCGTTTCCAGTCCCGCATGGGCCTCGCCGAGACCGGGGCCGTCGACCGCGCGACGGCGGAAGCGCTCAACGTGCCCGCAGAAGCGCGCGCCCGCGCGCTCGCCGAGAGCGCGGCGCGGCTGTCGGCCTTCGATCACTTCGCTTTCGGCGATCGTTATGTCGTCGTCAATCTGCCGTCGGCCACGGTCGAGGCGGTGGAAAACGGCCGGGTCGTTCATCGCTACAAGGCGATCGTCGGCGGCCCGGATCATCCCTCGCCTGAGATCGCGGCGCACGTCGTCAACGTCAATCTCAATCCGACCTGGACCGTTCCGGTTTCGATCATCAAGAACGAAATCATCCCGCGCATGCAGCGCGACCCCGGCTATCTCGCCCGGGAAAGGATCCGAATTCTCGACGGCCAAGGCGTCGAAATCGATCCCGGGTCGATCAACTGGACCACCAACAGCGCGGCCAATTACATTCTGCGCCAGGACGCCGGGGCCGGCAACTCGCTCGGCCTGATCCGCATCGACATGCCGAACCGGCACGCCGTCTATATGCATGACACGCCCTCGAAACGACTGTTCGGCGCGGACTACCGCTTCTTGAGCCACGGCTGCGTGCGCGTGCAGGGGGTCTACGACTATGCCGAGTGGCTGCTCGCCGGAACGCCGACGGCGGACGGCGGCGCCTGGAACACGGCGGAGATGTCGGCGCAAATCAAGACCGGGGCGCACGAAGACATCAGGCTCGCCAAGCCGGTTCCGGTCATATGGATCTATCTGACCGGTTGGGCGAACGACGACGGCGCCGCCCATTTCCGCAAGGATGTCTACGGCCTCGATGCCGCCCCGCTCGCGAGCCCGTCGGCCGACCTCACCGCCGCGGCGCCTCCCCCGAGCCCGTAACGGTTTCTCGATCGCCGCCGATTGCGGGACGATCCTGTTTGCGGGGCGCGTCGACGCACCCCCTTCGACACATCGGGAGTTCGGGTCCGCGCGCTACGGGCGGGACGGCAATTGGCGTCCCGGCGCCGATGATGATGAGCACTCTCCTTGCTTGATAGAGTTGCTCCGATCTGATAACTCTTTGCGGTGACAGAGCGACGTGACCCGACCCTCGATGTGCTTCTGGACCTCGACGGACAGGTTCTCGTCGTGGACCCGGAGGGCGGTCACTGGGTCAGGTTCGTGGTGACGCGGGCGCCCGCATCGCCGGAGAAGCCCCACGGGCTGGACTACTCGCTCACGCTGCGGGCCGGACGGGGAGCGGCTGGTCGGGTTCGACAACGCCCATCCGGTGGCGCGGAAGAAGCGGGGCGGGCCGCAGGATCATCGTCACCGGCTGCGGACGATCAGGCCTTACGAGTACCGGGACGCCGCAACCCTGCTCGCCGACTTCTGGGAAACCGTGGACGCGGTGTTGCGCGAGAGAGGAGTGATCCCATGACGACCTTGAAAGTGGGCATCGCCAGCTATGAGGAGATGAAGGCGCGCACCGTAGCCGTGGCGCGCGGGGAGCAGCGTGTCGCGGCCGACGAGCCGAAGGTGTGGTTCACTTCGACGGAGTCCTTCGCCAAGGTCCTTTCGGCTGGCAACCGCGAGCTGCTGCGGGTCATCGACGAGAAGGCGCCCGGCTCGCTCGACGAGCTGGCGCATATCACCGGCAAGGCCAAGTCCAACCTGTCGCGCACGCTGAGGACCATGGAAGGCTACGGCCTCGTCCGCCTCGAACGCGGCGAGCGCGGCCGCATCACGCCGAAGGTCATGCACGACCGGGTGGAACTCGATCTGCCGCTCACGCTGTCGCGCAAGGCAAGCTGAGCCATGACCGCTTGGGCGCGAGCAGTGCGGAACGCCGACGGCTGACGACGGCGCCGCCCACTTCCGCAAGGATGTTTACGGCCTCGATGTCGCCCCGGTCGCGAGCCCGTCGGCCGACCTCACCGCGGCGGCGCCTCCCCCGAGCCCGTGACGGTCTCGCGATCGCCGCCGATTGCGGGGCGATCCGCGTTCGCGAACTGCGAGCGATCCGCGCTCGCGAGGCGGCTCGACGCGTCCCTTCGACTTATAGGGAGTTCGGCTCTGCCCCCTACGGGCGGGAACGCAATTGGCGTCCCGGGAGGGGCTCGAACCCCCGACCCCAGGTTTAGGAAACCTGTGCTCTATCCTGCTGAGCTACCGGGACGTCGTTTGCTCGTCGAACATGACGACTCGTCACGACGATGCTATCGACGAGGGAAGCGCCGACGGCGAGTGGCCTCTAACATGTTTTTGTCCCGCGCGCATCTCCCGAAGTCGCTCCTTTGCGCCATCGCGCTCGAGGCGTTCGCGTGCAATCCGGCGTTCGCCTGCGGGGCGATGCGCGAGACGGCGACGCTTCTTGAGACCGGCCACGGATTCGACCTCGTTCTGGCGGACGGGCGAAAGATTCGCTTGGCCGGCGTCGATATCCCGGACGCCTCCGCGGCGAAGGCGCGCCTCGAGGCGAATTGGTTCGGCAAGACGCTGGGGCTCGCCATTCTTTCTCCGCTGCCCGACCGCTGGGGCCGCTGGCTGGCGGACGTCGAGAGCCCCGAGGGCGTTGCGCTTTCCGACGATTTGCTCGACGCAGGTCTCGCGCGCGTAAAGCCGGAATACGAGACGAGGACCTGCGAAGCCGAGTGGCTCGCCCGCGAGAATCGCGCGCGGACGGCGAGTCTCGGGATATGGAACGATCCCGACGCAATTCATGACGCCGGCGACATCGCCGATCTCGCTAGGGCTGACGCTCGGCTCGTCATCGTCGAGGGCGCTGTGAGACGCATTGGCAGAACACGTGCTCGCGTCTATCTTGATTTTGGCGGCCGGGGCGGGTTTACCGTCGTCGTTCAACGAAGGGCAGAGGCGACGTTCAGGCGTTTCGGCATCGATCTGGCGGCGCTCGCCGGGAAAAAGGTTCGCGTCCGCGGCTATCTGGACGATCGGTTCGGCCCTCGAATCGAAATTGCGGATCCCTCGATGATCGAGCAGACCGAGGGCGTCGAAAGGTCTCATTCGGGCGGATGACAATGCATTGGGGTACAGAAATCGCGCCGGCGTCGATACGACGCTGGGCGGCGGGAGTGGCGTTTGCCGTCGCCGCGGCGCTCGCTCTGGCGGGCTGCGCGTCCGTCGATTCGCCGGTCCCGAGCGTCGCAGCCTCGGCCGTCGCTCCGGCCCCCGTCGCCAAGCCTGCGGTTCCGTCCGACCCCGAACGAAAGCGGCTCATCGAGGCCTTCGGCGGGGTGTACGGCTCCCCCGCTGTCGAGCGCTACCTCGACGGCGTGCTCACGCGGCTCGCGGTTGCGAACGGCGCTCCGAACGCGCCCTATCGCGTCACGCTGCTCGACTCGCCAGTTGTCAACGCTTTCGCGTTGCCGTCGGGCGACATTTTTGTCACCCGCGGTCTGCTCGCGCTCGCCAATGACGGCGCCGAAATCGCGGCGGTCATGGCGCACGAGATCGCGCACATCACCGCGCACCACGCCGCCCAGCGCGCGGAACTCGAGCGCACCGCAGCGCTTTTCACCCGCGTCTCGACGCAGGTGCTCGATCGGCCGCAGCAAGGTGAAGAGCAGGCCGCGCGGATGCAATTGTCGATCGCTCATTTTTCGCGCGAGCAGGAATTCGAGGCCGACCGGATCGGCATCACGACGATCGCCAAGGCGGGTTTCGACCCTTACGCCGCCTCGCGTTTCCTCGACGCGCTCGAGCGCTGGAGCGCGCTTCGCGCCTCGATGATCGGCCTCGGCGCCGACGACAAACCGGACATGATGGCGACGCATCCCTCGACGCCGGAACGCATCGCGGCAGCGGTCGCTCTGGCGCGCCAACTGGCCTCCCCTGGCGTTGGCGAGACGGAACGCGTAACCTACCTCGACGCCTTGAACGGCATCGAATTCGGGGACGATCCCTCGCAGGGGCTGGCGCTCGGCCGGCGCTTCCTGCATCCCAAGCTCGGTTTCGCTTTCGAGGCGCCCGACGGTTTCACGCTCGAGAATCAGAGCGCAGCGCTGATCGGCGTCGGCGCCGGAGGAGCGGAAGCGCTCAGGCTCGATTCCATCGAGGCGCCCGGATCGACCACGCCGCAGGCGGCGCTCGCCTCGGGATGGATCGACGGTGTGCAAACGACTTCGATCGAAACGGTCAAGGACGCGGACCTGCCGATGGCGACCGGCGTGGCCCAAGGGCAACAATGGAGTTTCCGTCTAGGCGCCATCCGACTCAATGGGAAGATGTATCGGCTCATCTTCGCCGCGCATACCCTCTCGCCGCAGGCGGATTCCGAGTTCCTGCAAGCGATACGTTCCTTCCATCGCATTACCCCGGCGGAGACCGCCGAGACGAGCCCCAGCCGAATTCAAGTGGCGGTCGCCGGCTTCGCCGACACGACGCGGAGCTTCGCGGCTCGGATGGCGGTCGCCGAACATGCCCTCGACCAGTTCCTCATCCTCAATGGGCTCGAGCGCAGCGCCGCGACTCCAGCCGGAGAGCGCTTCAAGATCGTGAGCCGATGACCCATCGCAAGCTGACCGGCCGTATCGTCGCGGCGACCCACAACAAAGGCAAATTGCGCGAAATCCGCGAACTGGTCGGGCCGCACGGGGTCGACGCCGTGGGCGCCGGCGAGCTCGGCCTGCCCGAGCCGGCCGAGACCGGCGACACGTTCATAGCCAATGCGCTGATCAAGGCGCGTTCGGCGGCCGTCTCGAGCGGCCTGCCCGCGCTCGCCGACGATTCCGGCCTCTGCGTCGACGGCCTGGATGGCGCGCCGGGCATCCATTCCGCGCGCTGGGCGAACGGCGACTTTCCCGCCGCGATGGAGCGCATCTGTCGCGAGCTCGTTGCCCGAGGCGTGAGGCCGCCGTGGCGGGCGCATTTCATCAGCGCTTTGGCGCTTTGCTGGCCCGACGGTATCTTCGAAACGTTCGAAGGCCGCGTCGACGGCGAGCTGTTGTTCCCGTCTCGAGGCGCGTCGGGTTTCGGTTTCGATCCGATTTTTCGGCCCGACGGTCATCTCGACACCTTCGGCGAAATGACCTCCGCTCAGAAGCATGGCATCCCCGGCGACGGTTCGATGGCGCTTTCCCACAGGGCCCGCGCGTTCCAGCAACTCGCAAAGGCCTGCCTATGAGCAACGCGTCCGAAGCCCCGCGCCACCTGCCGCCGGCGCTCAAATTCGCCCTCGAGATGGGGCCGCTCGCGCTGTTCTTCCTCAGCTACTGGAAGTTCGGCATTTTCGCCGCAACTGGAGTGATGATGGCGGGCGTGGCGGTCACGCTCATCGTGTCCTATTGGAAGCTCGGGCGGCTGCCGACGATGCCGCTCGTCACCGCGGCAATAGTCATTATTTTCGGCTCGCTGACGCTGGTGTTGCATAACGAGACGCTGATCAAGATCAAGCCGACCGCGCTTTACCTGCTGTTCTCGGGCGCGCTGTTCTTCGGTCTCGTCTTCGACAAGCCGATGCTGCAGATCATGTTCGACGGCGCCTTGCATCTGAGGAGAGAAGGCTGGCGCAAACTGACTTGGCGCTGGGCGTTTTTCTTTCTGGCGCTGGCCGCGCTCAACGAGATCGTATGGCGCACGCAGACGACGGAGCACTGGGTAACCTTCAAGTCGCTCGGCTTTCTGCCGATCACTATCGTCTTCGCCGTGCTGCAGGCGCCTTTGATCACGCGCTTCGAAGCGAAAGGAGAAGACGTCGAGGACGTCTTGTAGCCATTGCCTCCCCAACGGCGCGTCGCATCGCCGGGACCCCGGCGGCACGAGGAGGGCTATTTGAACGATCCTGAACTGATGGCGCCGCTCGCCGCGTTCCATGGTCAGAAGCCGCCGGCGCCGGCATGGTTCGAGCGGGCGATTTCCGAGGGGCCCGAGCGCGGCTTCACCGACGTCGACGGCGTCGCTGTCGAGACGCTGACCTGGGGCCAGCGCGGCAAGCCGGGGCTGGTGTTTCTGCACGGCGGCGGCGCGCACGCCGACTGGTGGTCGTTCATCGCGCCGTTTTTTGCCGGCGACCATCGCGTGGTGGCGCCGACCTTCACCGGCATGGGGCGCTCGGGATCGCGCGCCGTCTACACGTTCGAAGGCTTCGTACGCGAGGCGCGCGTGGCGGCGCGGGCCGGCGGCGCCTTCGACGCCGGGCGGCCGGTCGTCATCGGCCATTCGTTCGGCGGAAGAGTCTCGCTCGGGCTCGCGCACGACCACGGCGCCGAGCTCGCGGCGGCGATTCTGGTCGATCCGCCCTATTGGGCGCCGCTGAACCGGCGCGCGCCCAATCCGCCGCGCGCGACCAAGAGCCGCCAGCCCTACGCCTCGCTGGAGACGGTCGTCGCCCGCTTCCGGCTCGCGCCGCCGCAGCCCTGCGACAACCTCTATATCCTCGATTACATTGCCCGCTGGTCGGCGAAACAGGTGACGGACGCGCATGGCCGCAACGGCTGGATGCTCGCTTTCGATCCCTCGTTCTGGGACCGCTTCAAACACGTCGACCCCGATCCGCTGCTGCAGGGCGCGCGCTGCCCGCTGGCGCTGATGCGCGGCGCCGAGTCGAAACTGTTCGGCGCCGTCGACGCCGAGCATTTGTTGAGTCTGATCCCGGCGGGCGCGCCCTACATCGTGATCCCCGAGGCCCAGCACCACGTCGCGATCGACCAGCCCCTGGCGTTCATCGCCGCCCTTTCAGCATTGTTACAGGGCTGGCCGCCGGCGCGCAGGCGATAGAGCGGTTCAAAATCGAACCGGCGCCGTCATTGCGAGGTCGGGGTGCGTAGCGACGCAGATTCCATGGGGGGTGGAAAGCGGCTGATTCGGAGTCGAGATGAGGTTGCAGCCACTCACGCATGGAGGCGACCAATGTCAGCTGATCACGCTCTGGAAGAACCTGCCGCTATCCGCACGCAGATTGGCGCGGTGTTTGTGTCCTTCGAACTGAGCCGTTCGCGATGAGTAGTGACGTCGATATCACCTGGAGGCGGGGAGAAGATGTCGCGTCTTGGGGTCGAGGCCGGCGATTTGGACGGACTTTTCCGGCGCTTCGAGGAGATCCCGCGCAAGGCGCGGGCCCGCACGGGGAGTTCGTCGGCGTATCGGTTCATTACGATCCACGAGGCGGGACCGGATCGGTTCTGGCTTCATCGTGCGCTGGAGTAGCGTGGAGTGGAAAGCTATGTGGCGGACGCGGCAAGGCCGCGACGGCCGGTGCGGCGGAAAGAGAAGGGCTCGGCGGGACGCGGCGGAGACGGCGACGGCGACGGGCCCAGCGGTCCGGGCAGCGGCGATGCTGCTGAGGCTGCGCGGGATTGGTCCCGAATTCGCGACGACGCTGGCGAGCGAGGAGCTCGAACGGCATTTCGACAATCGTCGTCAGGTCGGCTCCTACGCTGGACTTGCCCCCACGCCCTGGCGTAGCGGCCGCATCGATCACGAGCAGGAGGTGTCGAAGGCCGGCAATCCCCGTCTGCACGCGGCGATGGTCCAACTGGAGTGGCTGTGGCTCCAGCACCAACCGGATACGGCGCTCGTGCGCTGGTATCTCGACAAGCCGCCAGCATGCGCGGCAAGCACGCCAAGAAGCGGGCGATCG
>JBKQKS010000231.1:0-35691 GCA_052147395.1 Roseiarcus sp. | reverse complement strand
CAAGGTCGACGTCGACGCGATTGACGCCGATCCGGCCTATGCCGGACCCGGCGGATGGCGCGGCCGCAACGGCGAGGCCAAGGCGCCGCCGGCCACATCGGCCCCGGCCGCCGTTGAACCGGCGCCCGCGCCCGCCGCGGCCGCGACGCCGACCGCGCTGGCCCGCGCGCGAGCGGCAGAAGCGAGAGCGCAGCGCTTCGACGTGACGGCCTATCCGACCGTGACCTCGCCCGCCGCGCTCGCCGACTGGATCGCCCGGGCGCAAGAAGCGGGCGCGGTCGCCTTCGACACCGAGACGACCTCGCTCGATCCGCTGCAGGCCGAGCTCGTCGGCGTGTCGCTCGCCGTCGCGCCGGGCGAAGCCTGTTACATCCCGATCGGCCATCGCCACGGCGATGGCGATCTGTTCACCGGCGCCGGGCTCGTCGCCGGCCAGTTTCCCGAGGCCGAAGCGCTCGAATTGCTGAAGCCGCTGCTCGAAGACGCTGGTGTGCTCAAGATCGGCCAGAACGCCAAGTTCGACTGGCATGTGTTCAGGCAGCGCGGCGTCGAGGTCGCCCCGATCGACGACACCATGCTGATCTCCTATGTTCTCGATTCCGGCGCGACCAACGACGGCCACGGCATGGACGCGCTGAGCGAGCGCTGGCTCGGCCACAAGCCCATTGCGTTCTCGGAAGTCGCCGGCTCCGGCAAGACCTTCATCGGCTTCGCCCGCGTGCCGCTCGACCTCGCCACTCGATATGCCGCCGAGGACGCGGACGTGACGCTGAGGCTGTGGCGCGTGCTGAAACCGCGGCTGGTCGCTGAACGGCTGACGACGGTCTACGAAACCTTGGAGCGCCCGCTCATCGTCCCGCTGGCCCGCATGGAGCGGCGCGGCGTCTCGATCGATCGCGCGATGCTGTCGCGGCTCTCCGGCGAGTTCGCTCAGGGCATGGCGCGCATCGAGGCCGAGATTTACGCCATGGTCGGCGCGCCGTTCAATCTCGGCTCGCCCAAGCAGCTCGGCGACATCCTGTTCGGCCAGATGGGCCTGCCCGGCGCCAAGAAGACGGCGACCGGCGCCTGGTCGACTTCGGCGAGCGTGCTGGAAGACCTCGCCGAAGAGGGGCACGCTTTGCCGGCGCGCATCCTCGACTGGCGCCAGCTCGCCAAGCTCAAGTCGACCTATGCCGACGCGCTGCCGGGGTTCGTCAACCCGAGCACCCGTCGGGTCCACACGTCCTACGCGCTCGCCTCGACCACGACCGGGCGGCTCTCCTCCTCCGATCCGAACCTGCAGAACATTCCGGTGCGCAACGACGAGGGGCGCAAGATCCGCCGCGCCTTCGTCGCCGATCCCGGCTGCAAGCTCATTTCCGCCGACTACAGCCAGATCGAGCTCAGGCTGCTCGCCCATATCGCCGACATCGGCGCCCTGAAGAAGGCCTTCGCCGAGGGGCTCGACATCCACGCGATGACCGCCTCCGAAATGTTCGGCGTTCCCGTGAAAGACATGCCGGGCGAAGTGCGCCGCCGCGCCAAGGCGATCAACTTCGGCATCATTTACGGCATCTCGGCGTTCGGCCTCGCCAATCAGCTCGGCATCTCGCGCGAGGAGGCGGGCGCCTATATCAAGCGCTATTTCGAGCGTTTCCCCGGCATCCGCGACTATATGGAAGCCACCAAGAAGCGCGCCCGGGCCAACGGCTACGTGACGACGATCTTCGGCCGCAAATGCCATTTTCCGCGCATCAACGCGTCGAATCCTTCGGAGCGCGCGTTCAACGAGCGCGCCGCGATCAATGCGCCAATCCAGGGCTCCGCCGCCGACATCATCCGCCGCGCGATGGCGCGCATGGACGCGGCCCTGGAGCAGGCGAACTCGAGCGCGCGCATGCTGCTGCAGGTGCACGACGAACTCGTGTTCGAGGCCGCCGACGACGAGATCGAGGCGACGATCGCGCTCGCCCGCAAGGTGATGGTCGAGGCGCCGGAGCCGGCGATCCGCCTCAGCGTTCCGTTGCAAGTCGACGCCCGTGCGGCGCTCAACTGGGACGAGGCGCACTGAGAGCGGCCTCGGGCTACGCCCGCGCGTTTACCTCGCGTTGACGATTTTGCGCAACTTTACCGCGAGCGCCGCCTGCAGCGCAGTCGCGCCGATTCCTTCGGCGCCGGAGCCCGAATCGTGACGACGACACTTTCGTCCTATCTGTCGATCGAGAACAATCTCGCCAACTACCAGACGATGACCGCCAACGAGCCCCAGGTGAAGGGTGCGACGCAATATTACGAGACCAATATCGGCAAGGTCTCGACAATCGCGGAATTCGTCTCGAACTATCGTCTGCTGTCCTATGCGCTCGACGCCTACGGCCTAGGCAAGTACGTCGACGACACCGCGCTGGTGAAGCAGGTGCTCGAGCAGGGCACGTCGAGCGCGAAAGCCCTCGCCAACACGTTGACCGACCCGAACTGGAAGACGTTCGCCAACGCTTTCAACTTCAGCAACACCGGGTCGAGCTCGCCGACCTCGTCGACCTCGGTCGCGACGACCACGTCGGACTATATCGAGCAGCAGCTCGAGCAGGGCCAGGGCCAGAGCGATCCCGGCGTGCAGCTCGCGCTCTATTTCAAGCGCGTCGCCCCGACCGTCACCAACGGCTACGGTATCATCGGCGACCAGAATCTGCTCGATGTCGCAGACACGATTTTCGGTCTCTCGACCTCGATCAACTCCTCGCAGGTCGACGCGGAGGCCAAGGAAATCACCAACTTGATGCCCCTCTCCGAGCTCCAGGACCCGACCAAGCTCAACAACCTCATCGAGCGCTTCGCCGCAAATTATGACGCGGATTATGGCCCGGGCTCCACCGATCCCAGCGGCCTCACCGTGACGGACGACAACAGCACGTCGGCTTCGACGACATTGGCCGCCAACAGCATTCTCGCGGGCGTCGTCAGCTCGAACGCCTCAGAGCTTTCCGGCCTGCTGCCGACAGCGACCTTCAGCGCCAGCCTGCTCTCGGCGGTCCAGGGGCTTTCGTTCGGCGGCTGAGCGCGCAGGCGCTCAAGGTCTCCCCGTGTTTTCGCCATTGGTCTTGGCTTCGGCGTTGAGCAGGAAATTGCACTCGACCACCCCCATGTCCTGAATCACTCGCGACCTCGTGCGAGCATTCACGCGTTCGATGAGCGTCGCGAGCATCTTGTCGAGCTCGATGCGTTCGAGGCGCGTGAAGTCGATCTTGTCGTCGTCGAAAATGTAACGAAACGCTTCGTCCACGATGAACGGATCGGGCTCCACGGGGAGCTTCTTGGCGACCGCTAGATCTACGACATACGAAAGCTGCAACACGACATAGCCCCTGACGGCGCCGTCGCGGAGCACGGGAATGTTGATCTCTTTGGTCTTGCGCACTTCCGAAGCCGCGACCTCGGGCGGCTGCGGGGCGCTCGCGGGCGACTCCATGAACTGATGCGCGCCATAGGCCGCCGCCAACGTGATCAGACAGACCCAAACCGCTGTGACGAGCGTCTTGATCATGGGCCTTCGTCGCGCCAGGGATGCGCGGAATAAGTGCCATCCGACTGCCCCTCGCGGATCGCCCGCGCCACGATGCCGGCAATCGTCTTCGCCGCCTTCAGTTGCGTGCCGAGCAGGCGATGGTTGACCTCGAGCTTGGCCGAGAGATCGGCGAGCGCGGCGCTGGCCGCCGCGTCGTTGCGCACGCTGTCGAGGGCGGCGCGCAGCCGCGTGAGCTCGAGCAGACCCTGGTTCTTGCGCTGGCTGTGAGACGGATAGTCGATAGCGCGCCGCGATCCGAGATCGCGATTCTCCGCCTCGACGGCGGCGCGCAGCCTGCCGAGAACCGGCAAAACCGCAGCCAACGCGCGCTCTTGCATTACCGATCTATCTTTCGTCGCCATGTCCGTCATCGAGCCTCGCCCCGCGCCAACACATAGGAGCCGCCTTCGACGTCGGCGCTCGGCGGGAGCGACAGACCGTTGGCGCTCATGAGGATTTCGTCGCGATGATCGGCTGCCGTCGTCGGCTTCGCCCGCATCAGAGCCGATGCGGCGCCGGCGTGACCGCCGTCGAACAGACGCCGGCTGATTCCGAGCGCGCCCGACTTCGCAATCTGATTGCCGATCTGCTCGGCGAGCATCGACCGCCACATATCTCCTCCGAAGCCGCCCCCATAGACGTCGGTTGCGTCCTTCGGCAGCATCTCTCCAATCATGTTCGTCAGCAGCACCGCCTCGAATTTGGTCTTGGCGGCATCGACCGGATCGCCGGCCGCCGGCGTCTGGTCCGGCGCGCGCGCGAGCGCCGTAGCCCGCCCCGCAGCGCTCGATCCCGCCCGGTCCAAGGCCTTGGCGAATTCGATTTCATTCGCCGGCGCGTTCCCCGCCAGCGCGTTCAATCGCTGAACGACGGAGGCCGCTCGCATCGGATCGGCGGCGCGCGCCACATCGAGGAGGATGTCCGAGGGCGGATCGATGGCCATGATGCGCAATCCCAACCGTGCCGGTCGACCTTGGCGGTCACGGCTTGCGCCAACCTGAGTCGGGCCGTTGCAGCGAGCGCTCGATCAATTCCGTCAGCGATGTCTTCTCCGCCTCCCGGCGCGCCTCGACTCGCGTCCGCTCGACGAACCGTTCGGCGATCTTCGCGCGGGCGCCGCGTTGGCGCGCCGTCTCCAGCTCGGCGACATGCTTCGTTTCTGCGGCCGATATCTCGAGCTCCAGCTTCCTTATGCAGCGCGTCGCCGCTGACGCGGCGGCGCCGAACGACAGCAGCCCCTCGCCGAGCGCCACGATCATCTCGAGATGTGCGGCGGCGAGCTTATCGCGCTGGACCGCGGTGTCGTTTGCCTTCCATATTGCAAGCTCGTGCATCTGCTTCTGCAGGCGTTCGATGCTCTTCAGTTTCTCGAGTCGCGCCCTCACCCCTCAACCCCATGTCAACCATGACGCAAACGCGTCCATGAACTGCCCGAGTTCGCCCTTGACGACGAAATAGAGAAGCACGAGTCCGCCTGCGACGACGAACGGGGGCGCGACGAAGAACACCTGGATCTGCGGCGCCACGCGACTGATCAAAGACAGCGTGAAGTTGGCGATCACCGAATAGATGAAAAAGGGCGAGGCCACCCTGATCGCCACCAGGAACGACTGCCCGAGAACGGCGCCGAGTTCGCGAACGGAGTAGCCGGTGTCGAAGTCGGTGTGGATCGGAATCGCGTCGTAGGACGCGACGAGGCCGCGCAGGATTTCCCAGTGGAAATCCGACGCGAACAGAATCGCGGTCGCTGCGAGCATGACGAGAGTCGACATCGGCGGCGTCGCTTGCCCGGCGTCGATTTCGACGCCGAACGGATTGACGAGACCCAACAGATTGGCCGACGCCGTAGCGAGCGACTCGAGCGCCGAAAAGAAAGCGCGGCCGAGCGTACCGATCATCGCGCCGATCAAACCCTCCGTGACGACCAGCCTCGACATGGCGAGCGGATCCTCGCCCACGCGCCCGAGCGCCGGTTGGCCGAGCAGCACCGGCGACAAGGCCAGTGTAGCCGCGATCGCCACGTAGAGCCGCACCTGAACCGGTATCTGCGAATTCGACACGCCGGGCGCGATCATGAGACAACCGCCGATGCGGCAGAACAGCACGAATACGCCGAGCACCGCATTCGATCCCAGCGCAACGACAGAGCCTTGCATCGCTGCGCCTTTCTCAGGAAATGACGCCGAGGGATTTGATCTCTACGCCCCGCGCGATCTCCAGTTGCGACAAAACCGGAAGCGTCGGGAACATCCGTTCGATGATCATTCGCACGAACGGCCGGGTCTCTGCGGTCGTCACGATGGCGAACAGATGCTTCTCTTCGAGACGCTTGCGGATCGCCGCCGACGCCTGACCAGCGAACTCCTCCATCAAACGCGGATCGATGTCGAACTCGGCGACTTCGCCCTTGGCGTCGCGCTTCAGGCTTTGATGAAACACCATGTCCCAGCGATTGCCGAGCCGCAGCACCTTGAGAACGCCGTGGTCGAGCAGGCTCGCGCAGATTTGATGCGCCATGCGGACGCGGACATGTTCGACGATCTGTTCCGGCCGACGAACATGCGGCGCGATCTCGGCGATCGCCTCCAGGATCAGATTCAGGTTGCGGATCGACACCCGCTCCGAGAGCAGCAGTTTGAACACGGCAAGCAGCCCCGAGTGCGAAATCTGCGAGGGGCTGATGTCGTCGAGCAGGCGCTTGTATTCCGGCTCCAGCCGGTCGAGCAGCGACCGCATGTCGCGATAGGACAACAGTCGCGCCAGATTGTTGTGGATCGTCTCGCTCAAATGCGTCAGCATGACCGAGATCGGATCGATGGTCTTGAAGCCTTCGCGCCGGGCTTCCTTCGCCAGGGTTTCCGGGATCCAGAGCGCCTTCATGCCGAATGCCGGCTCTCTCACCTCGTCGCCCGGAGTGCTCGGGCGCCGACCGTCGCCGACGATGACCAGCACGTCGTGAATTCGCAGCTCCTGTGTCGCCGCGACGGCGCCGTGAATCCGGATCTGATACGTCTTCTCCGGCGCCGAAATCTCGTCCGTGAGTTTGATCTCGGGAACCACGAATCCGTACTCGCGCGCGAATTTGCGCCGCATCTTGGCGACCCGATTGGCGATCTCGGCGTAGGACGCGAGCAGCGTGCCCGACAGCTCCTTGCTGAAGCACAGTTCGATCTCGACCGGCCGCAGCTGCTCCTTTATCGAGGCGCGTGCTTCCACCTTCGCCTTCTCCTCCTGAGCCGCCTTTGCCGCGGCCTCCCGCGCCCGCTCCTTGGCCAGCTGGTTGGGGATTGCGAAGCCAACGAACGCCATCAACCCACCCAGCGCAGCGAACGGCAGGAAGGGCAGACCGGGAACGACGCCGAGAATGAACAACAGGACGGCCGCCATGAACAGCGCGGTCGGATAGTTTCCGAGCTGTCCGAGCACCGCCTTCTCGGCGGACCCCCGCGTGCCGCCTTTGGCGACCAGCAAGCCCGCAGCGAGCGAGATGATCAACGCTGGGATCTGCGAGACCAGGCCGTCGCCGACCGATAGCTTGGTGAACACGTCTCCGGCTGTCGAGATCGACATGCCGTGGCGCGCCATGCCGATCACGATGCCGCCGAAAACGTTGACGCCGAGGATGATCAACGAAGCGATCGCGTCGCCGCGTACGAATTTCGAGGCGCCGTCCATCGAGCCGAAGAACGCGCTTTCCTCCTCGAGCTCGCGCCGCCGCAGCTGCGCGATCTTGTCGTCGATGAGCCCGGCGGAGAGATCGGCGTCGATCGCCATCTGCTTGCCGGGGATCGCGTCGAGCGTGAAGCGCGCCCCGACCTCGGCTATGCGGGTCGCGCCCTTGGTGATGACGAGGAAATTGATCGTCACCAGAATCAGGAACACGATGATGCCGATCACGAAGTCGCCGCCCATGACCAAATGAGCGAAGCCCGCGATTATGTAGCCCGCCGCAGCGGCGCCCTGCGCGCCGTGAGCGAGGATGAGGCGCGTCGTCGAGATGTTGAGCGCGAGCCGCAGCACCGTCGCCACCAGCAGCACGGTCGGAAACGACGAAAACTCGAGCGGTTTCTCGATCCACAGCGCCACCATCAGGATCAGGACGGACAGCGCAATCGAGAACGCGAGCCCGAAATCGATCACGACCGCCGGGACGGGCAGGAAGAACAGACAAAGAACAACAACGATGCCGACAGCGAACCCGACATCCCTCCCGGCGCCTGGCTTCGCGGCAGCGGGCGCAGCGGTGGTCGTCAACGACACTGTGACTCTCCGAGTTGGACGACCGCACTCTCCGTTCGCAGCCTTGCGCGGGACTACCCGCGCGCGCCGCTCTCCGCGATCTTCCTATTTCCCGAAGCCTCGCTCGATATGGGAATACACGCCTTCGCTGAAGATCTCGAATTGTCCGCCGACGAAAGTCGCGGTCACGCTGAAAACCACGAATACCACGACCAGCTTGGGAACGAACGTCAGCGTCATTTCCTGAATCTGGGTCAGCGCCTGCAGCAGCGCGATCGCGATGCCGACTACCATCGCGGCGCCGACCGCCGGCCCGGCCGCCACCACCACCATCCACATCGCTGACTGAACCAGGTCGAGGACATCGCCCTCAGTCATTGGATGACCGCGCCATTGCCGAGCGAGACGGTATCGCCGTTCGTCAAGGTGGCTGTCGAGCCCGAGCTGTTGACTGTCACAGACTGCACCTGCCCGGATGTCGTTCCGTCGCTGGAGCTGATGTTCTCGCCGACCATCAGTTCCGCCTGCGACAGCGAGTTCGCCGTCAACAGCGAGGCCAGGCTGGTGTTCGTCTGTACCGACTGGCCGACTTCCGACACCGTTGCGAGTTGTGACACCATCTGCGACGGATCCATCGGTTGGGTCGGGTCCTGGTTCTGCAATTCGCTCATCAACAGCGTTAGGAAGTCGTCGAAGCTGAGTGAATTCGTCGCCGCCGCAGCCGCGCTGGAACTCGTCGACGAGGTCGCGGCGGCCGCCGAGGTGGCGGAGCTAACGGATGAAACGGTCATTTTCTCACCTTTCAGGCCGCATTCGACGCGGCCATCGCCCGCTCCGGAAACATCTCCGCCTGCTCGAGCGCATACATTCCGCGCAGCGTCTTCATAGCCTCGAAGTATCGTCCCCTGTTGATCAACTCGATCACGGCGCGCAAGCGCGATTTGATCTCCTCGCTCTCGAACGCCCCGAGGGACTTGTCGATGAGCGAGCGGGCGAGCTGGCTCGTGGTCTTGGCCGACGCCGGATCCATCAGCATCACTTGGATGACGAAATACACCTGGCGCAACGGCGTTGTCGCATCCGACGCCTGCATGACGTGCGTCTCCAATAGAAACGTGGCGTCGTTCAACAGTTCTATCGTGGCCTTGCGGTCGCTCCGGATTACCGCCCCGTTGAGATACAAGCGCTCCCCAGCGCGCAAAGTGATGTTCATGGTCCCCTCAGGTCAATCCGTCACGGATGATCTCATTGATCTCAATGATCGGGGTCAGGTCAGTACAGACCCCGCTTCGCAGCCGGTCGATCTCCTTGTTCATCCAGATGCCAATGGAAATGATCCGTGCGCGTAAGCTCTCCGGCAGCGCGTTGTCGGGATTCTCGAGGTCGCCGAGAAAGACCGACCACAGGAGCCGGAGCTGGTAGAGCGCCTTGACGGCCTCGACGCTGCGAGGTCCCTTGGCCGCTGCGTCGCGCAGCATGGCGATGACCTGATCCAACGCCATCCGCTCCCGCGCGCGCATCGCGTGCGCAGAATCCTCTACGATCTCGTTGTAAGCGAATTCGAACATCGACTCCTCGTTGACGTCACGTCGGCAGATACTGTGCGAGGCTGAGCTTCTGCAGCTGCGCAGTGATCTGATACGCGGATTCTATCTGCGTGGTCAGCGTGTTGAGCTGGGTGGCGATCGTGTTTTCGTCGACGCCGTCGAGCGAGTTGAGCTGCTTTTGCAGGAACGTCATCTGCGCAGTCATGTCGTCATCGGCGGTCTTGATCGCCGCCTGAGCTAGGCCGACGGTAACGCCCATACCCGTGATCGCATTCGATCCTGCGGTTATGACGTTCGTGGCCTGCGTCACCAGGGCGTTGCGCGCCCCCTCGCTCAGCTGCGACCCTCCAAACACCGCCAGCATCGCATAGCCCTGCGCGAGATCCTGGAATGCCGTATTGTTGATCGTCGAGGTGGTCGACGCCGTCTGGCCCGGCGCAATTTCCGAGATCGAGTCGTCGCTAGAGGCCGAGGACCAGTTCGTCGTCCAATTCGTTCCCTGGAACTCCTGCGCGAAAGGTCCGGTGAGAAAGCTCTGCATCTGGCTCGTGGTCACGTTCGCGGCCGAGGCGCTATCCAGGGAAAATCCGAAGTAGTCGTCGAACGCCGTCAACAATGCGCTCTGCGAGGCCGAACTCTGGGTCAACGACGACATTGGTTGCTCGGACGTGTCGGTTCCGCCGAATACGTAGTCGTCGCCGTAGCTCGAATTCGAGAGCGAGACGAGCCCCTGAAGGGCCTCGTCGCCGGTCGCCGTCAGGCTCGTGCCCGCCGCGGTATCGGACGTGAAGGCGACCAGGCTCTGCAACGTCGACTGCGCGGTGTTCGTGATTTCGCTCAACGCATTGGAAACCGTCGACAATCGTCCGTTCGCCAGGGCGTTGGTCGTTGTGATGGTTTGCAGAAGATCGTCGGTATTGCGCAACGACAGCTCGTACCCGGACTGCTCGCCGAGCTCCAGCCCGAGGTTTGCATATTCCCCGGTCGTCGCCTCGGTTTCGAGATTCGTGAGCTCGGAGTCCGCCGAATAGATGGCGGGCAATAGCGCAGTGCCGAGATACGCGGTGGAGACGGAGGATACGGACATCGGACTAGGCCGCGGCGAGGAGCGCGGAGAACATGTTGTTGACTGTCGTCAGCAGCTTTGCCGTGCTCGTGTACGAGTTCTCGATGTTGAGCATGTTGGTCATCTCTGTGTCGAGGTTGACGCCCGTTGCGTTGGAAAGCGCCGACTGGGCCTGCGATACAACCGAGCTCTGATAGGACGCCGCGTCGCTCGCCGATTGATTCTGCCCCTGCAGCCAGCTCACCGAGTTGTCGGCGTAGTCGAGGAGGCCGCTGGACCCGCCCAAGCCCGCCGTCGAATCGAAAGACTGCGTGCCGGTGATTGCGTCGTCCATTTCCTGGATGCGTCCGGTATAGCCTGCTGCGCCCGTCGTATTATAGGTGTAAGCGGGGTTGCCCGGGTCCGAGATTCCCCCGTTTTGCAGCAGCTCGAGGTTGCCGCCGTCCGCGGGAATGACGTTCGGATTGACCTCGATCTCGGAGGCGAGTCCGGTCACTTGGGTATCAGAAGGAACGGAGGTCAGGGACGGCGCGGTGAACAGGCCCGGCAGGTCGGGCAGGGTCGGCGTCGCTGATTGATCGCTCTCGGCGAAGGCGGACACCAGACCGCCGGCGATCTGATCGAGCTGGGCCACATATTGCGGCGCCACGACGTCGCGCAGCTGCACATAGCCGGCGAGCGCGCCCGATTGGATCGCCATGGGCGCAGAAGATCCGGTGATTGGGATACCGTCGACGGTGACGGGGTTCCCGACGCTCCCGGCGGAAAATGCGGCCGTCGGCGTGAAACTGACCGTCTGCGGAGCGGTCTGGAACAGCGTAACGCCGCTATCGGTGTAGATCGACATCGACCCATGCGCGTCGGTAGTCGTCGATATCCCGATTTGCTGTGAAAGCTGGGTGAGCAGCGAGTCGCGCGTGTCTTCCGCCTGGGAGATGTCGGATCCGTTCGCCAGGCCGGACACCACGGCGTTGTTGGCGAGCTGGAACTGACTGAGCAGCGAGTTGATTGTGCCGACACTGGTCGCTATGTTCTGGTCGGCCTGCTCCTGGACGCTCGAGACCGCCTGGGCGCCCTGGTTCAGCGACGACGCGAGATTTTCCGCGGCCGTCAGCACGGCGTTCGCCGAGGCGGCGCTGCTGGGCGAGGTCTCGTAAGTCGCGAGCGCGCTCTGCAGGTTGCCGAGCATCGCCGCAGGCGAATTGCCGTTCTGGTCGGCTCCCGACGTCGATGTATTCGTGGAGCTGTCGTCGACAGTCTGCGCGAGCGTAGCCAGACCGTTGGCGATCGCCGATTGCGCCGCAGACTCCGAGGTCGACGCGCTCAGCTGATCGAATAACGCCGCGTTGGTCTGCCGTGTGATCGACACGACCTCGGAGCCGCCATCTCCGGTCGTGATCTGATTGGCGACCTCGCGCGCATAGCCGGGCGTGTCGGCGTTCGAGATGTTGCTGGCGATGACCGACGACTGCGCGGCAGAGGACGCGAACGCGGATGTCAGGATTGCGTATGTCGACGATAGGCTCATGACCGGACCTTTCGACCGCCCCGCCTGTGGCTAGGACTTGAGATTGTTGAGCACGTCGAACAGGTTCGTACCCGTCTGGAACACTTTCGAATTGGCTTCGTACGCTGTTTGCGCCTCGATCATGTTGGTCAGCTCCGTAGCCAGGTCTACGGTGGAGCCCTCCAGCGACGACGACATGATCGAGCCGAGCCCGGACGTCTGCGCGTTGGCGATCTGCATCTGTCCGGACTCGTAATTCGTTTGAAATGCCGAGCCTATAACCGCCGACAGCTTGTCCGGGCTGGCGACGGTGGCCAGCGGGATGATGTAGTCGTCCGACGAAGCGCCGTTGGAATATTGGAACGAGAGAATTCCGTTCTCCGAGATCGATACGCCGTCCATCGTGCCCGGAGCGTTGCCGTTGACGGTCGCGGCGGTCACGCCGAAGGAGGCGGCGAGTTGCGTTGCGTTGCTCAGATCCAGGGTCAATGTTTGGCCGTTGGGGACAGGTATCGAAAGCGGCGAGCCGCTAGTCAGATCGCCCGTCGTAGTGTCGAACGTGAGCGTTGCCTTCGCCAGCGGCCCCGAGCTGTAAGGGAACCCGCCGCCGCTCGCAGCGGTGGAGGCGTCGTAGGCGTCGACCTCCCAAGAGCCTTTTCCTTCATTGGCGAAATAGAGGTTGATCGTATGCGCGCCGCCGAGATTGTCGTAAGCCGTAACGGTCGTTTCATCCGTGTACTGGGAGGTCGCACTGTTGGTGGAGGGCAGATTCGCCGCCGCGATCGTGGCCGCCGTCGAGGGTAAGTTGAGCGTGAGCGACGCCTCTGTCGACGGCGCCGCCATCTCCGCGGCGCCGGACACCTGCACGCGCTGCAGAGACGAGATCGAGCTCACGGTCTGATTGGCGGCGGACGCCGTGTTGGTGGGCGCCGCCATCAGATAATATCCCGACGAATTGACGAGATAGCCCTGGGCGTCGGGCACAAAGGAGCCATTACGAGTGAGAAAAATATTGCCATTGGCATTGGAAACGAGGAAGAAGCCGCTCCCCTGCACTGCGAGGTCCGTGGCCGTGCTGGTCGATTCGATCTGCCCCTGCGCTGTGTTGTAGGAGACCATCTGCGTCGTCACGCCGCCGACTTGCGAGGTCGCTCCGGGCGCACTGTCGACCAGCGCCGTGAACTCGGTCTCGACATCCTTGTAGCCCGTCGTATTTGCGTTCGCGATGTTCTCGGCAATGGTCGAGAGCCAGTTGCTGTTGGCGAGCATCCCCGAGACTGAGGTGTTCAGTACGCTCATTGGCGGCAAATCCCTCACTGTTGGCGCGCGAAGATAGTCGCGGAAACCTTGCGCGGACCTAGTCGGAGCTCATGCGACCGACCGCACCAGGCTTCCGACGAGCAGGTTCCAGCCGTCGATCATGACGAAAAACAGCAGCTTGGCCGGCAACGACAGCACAGTCGGCGGCAGCATCATCATCCCCATCGACATCGTGAGCGTCGCCACGACCATGTCGATGACGAGAAACGGCAGGATGATCATGAACCCTATTTCGAACCCGCGCCGCAGCTCGGAGATCATGTAGGCCGGAACGAGCACCCGGATGTCGACCCCTGCGCGGTCGGTCGCGTCGAATTCGTGCTTCGACAAATCCTCGAACAACGCTATGTCCTTCTCGCGCACCTGCGCGAGCATGAACTCGCGGAACGGCTTGACGATTTCGGTCAACGCCTGTTCTTGCGTGATCGAATTGTCCATCATTGGCTTCACCCCGTTTCGCCAGGCGTGATCGAACGTCGGCGCCATTACGAACAGCGTCATGAACAGCGCGAGACTGGTCAGGATGATGTTGGCGGGGGTGCTCTGGAGGCCGAGACCAGATCTCAAAAACGACAGCGCGACGATGAATCGCGTGAAGCTCGTGACCATGATCAACAATCCCGGCGCCACCGACAGGACGGTCAGGATTGCGATCATTTGCAGAACCCGCGCGGTGGCCGACGCCCCGCCGGCGGGTATCAGGCTGCTCAGATCGATGGTCTGCGCGTGCGCGGATGCCGCCAAGGCGATCCAGAGGCTCGAGAAACAAACAAAGCGCCTCATTGCAGAACCAGGGTCTTGAGAATGAATTCGCTGGCCTTGCCATTCGAGCGAACGCTGGCGCGGTCGGTCAGGTCCTGGCGCAGATTTTCCAAACCTATCGGTCCCTCGATCTGGGAAACGGAGAGCGTTCGAAGGTACGCGAGTTCGTCTGCGGCGACCTCGGCGGCCAAGGTCTCGGGATGGTCGACTCCGTCGCATTCGACGACGAGCGCCGCTTCCATACGCACCCAGATGTCGGTGGGCGACGCGAGGTTGGTGACGATCGGCGGCAGATCGACGAGGGCCTTGTCGAGCGGCGGACAGCGGGACTTGCCGTCCTGCTCCTGCGCCTTCGCTTCTGTCGACGCCGGCGCCGCCATGTCCCGGCCCTTCGGCGGGAACAACAGCATCGCGAGAAGAGCGCCGGCGCCGAGCGCGACCGCGGTCGCCAGGCCGAATTCGACGATTACGCCCATCAACGACGCCCGCTTGCGCGGCGTCTCCGTCTGAGTTCCCGATTCGCTCGCGTCGGCCATGTTCAGGTGTCGGACCTCCGTGCCTCAGAACGGTCGTAGGTAGTCATAGATCTGTTGGCCCCAAGAGGGCTGCTGCACTTCCGAGATACGTCCGCGCCCACCATAGGAGATTCGCGCCTCGGCCACGCGGTCATACGCGATGGTGTTGTTTCGTGAGATGTCCGCGGGATGGACGACGCCGGCGACCGTCAGCTGACGCATCTCGAAGTTCACGCGGACCTCCTGAGAGCCGCGAATGAGCAAGTTGCCGTTCGGCATCACCTCGGTCACGACCGCCGGCACAGACACCTGGATCTGTTCGGACCGGTTGATGTCGCCCTGGCCCTGGGCGTTGGAACTGGAGTCGACCGTGTTCGTCGCATTGCCCGGAGACCCCGATGACGAGGCGGACCCGCTTGTCGGCGGCGTGAAGCCAAAGGTCCAGTTGAACGCCGTCTTTGCGGCCGACGAGCGATCCGTGGAATTGCCGAACGTCGCCTTGTCGTTGATCGAAATGATGACGGTGACGATGTCGCCGATATGCGCGACGCGCTGATCCGTGTAGAGGTCCTGGCGCTTGTAAGCAGCCGACGACGCCCTGACGCTGTTGAGCGCGGGGACGTCCTCTTCCATGTGATCCCCGGGCGGAATCAGGCCGCTGCCGACGGGCGACAAAGCCGGCGGCCGCATGAATTCCTGCGGCGAGTTCGCACAGCCCGCCAGCGTCGCCGCGAGCGCGCCCACGAGCGCCACAGAATGCCCGCGACGCCTCACGACTTCTTGTCCTCGACGGGGCCGCCGGCCATCAGGGTCGTCAGTCTCGCGGCCTTTGCCGCCTCCATTTCGTTGAGGATTGCGCTCGCGGCCTGGGGCTTGAGCTTGACGAGGACCGACGACGCTATGGTCTCGTCCATGGCGGCGAGCTGGGTCGCGGCGGCGTCGGCGGACATCTTGGCGTAGATGGCGACGACGTCGTCGCTCGCGGCCTTCAACAACTCCTGTCGCTTGTCCACCCAATCGCGGGCCTCCGCTTCGCGCTTCTCCAGCGCGGCGACTTCATCTTTCAACCGGGCTTCGAGTTCGGTGAGACGCCGAAACTGATACTCCAGGCGCGCCTCCGCGGCGCTCGGCGCGACGGCGCCGCAGTAACGAGCGACTTCGCCGTCGGCCTCCCGCTCCGCGGACGGCTTCGGTTTCACTCCGTCTTGCGCGGGGGCCGCGCTCGGCGCCGCGATCATGGCGGCGATGGCGACGAGCGCCAGGAGGCGGGACAGGTCGAGCATCATGCAACGTCTGGTTTCGAACCTACACGGTCGACCATCGCCGCCCGGCCTTGCGTCGGACTGAACTGTTACTGCGTCACGAGGTCCGCTTGCAGCGCGCCGGCGGCCTTGATCGCCTGCAGGATCGCGATGATCCCCGAGGGCTTGACGCCCAGTCGATTGAGCCCGGCGACGAGCGCGCGAAGACTCGAACCGTTGATGACGGCGACTTGTCCGCCGTCCTGCGACACGTCGATCTGCGTCTTCGGCGTCACGACGGTCTTGCCGTGGCTCAGCGGCGCGGGCTGTGAGGCCTGAGGGCTCTCCGCAATCTTCACATTCAGCGTGCCGTGCGTCACGGCCACCGTGGATATTTGCACGTCCTGGCCGATGACCACCGTTCCCGTTCGCGAATCGATGACGACCCTTGCCGGCATGTCGGGATCGACGAGCAACTCGCCGATGTCGGCCATCAATCTGGCTTGGCCGACGCTCGGCGGACGGAACACTTCGATCGAACGGTCATCATGCTCGAAGGCTATTGGGCGCTTGAAGCGTGGCCTGGCATATTGGTTGATGGCGTCGATCATGCGCATCGCGGTCTGATAGTCGGGGTTGCGCAAGTCGAGCATCATCCGCAGCTCCTGCACGGGCTCGGGCGCCGGCGCTTCGACGATCGCGCCATTGGCGACATGACCGGTCGTTGGGACGCCCTGCGACACCACCTCGGCTTGGCCCTGTGCGTCGAAGCCGGTCACCGACACGGCGCCTTGTGCGGACGCGAGCATCTCGCCCCCCGGCCCGCCGAGCTGAGTCAGCAGCAGCGTGCCGCCGAGGAGAGACGTCGCGTCGCCGAGGGCGGACACGGTCACATCGATGCGTTGCCCGGGTTCGGCGCCTGTCGGTAGATCTGCGGTCACGATTACGCCCGCGACGTTGCGGTTACGCAGCGACGAGCCTCGGGAGTTGATGCCGAAACGGTCGATCATCGATTGGATCGACTGTTCGGTGAACGGCACGTTACGCAGCGTGTCGCCGGTGCCGGCTAGGCCGACGACCAGTCCGTAGCCTATGATCTGATAGTCGCGCTGACCGCGCAGCGACGCGATGTCCTTGAGTCGCACCGCGGCGCCGACCGAGCTCGTGATCGCAATCGCCAGCAGCGCGATGACGAGGACTCGCATCATGAGCCGCCCACCCTAACCGTTCCGTCGGCCTGAACGCGGCCTTCGACATAAACGCCGGTGTCGACGTTGCGAAGGCGAATGATGTCGCCGACAGCGCCGTCTTGCATCGCCGCGCCGCTCGCCTGAATTGTGAGGGCGCCGTCGATATAGACCATCTCGACGAGGGCGCCGTTACGAATGATGCGCGGATTGTCGAGCGCCTGCATGGGAATGAACTGCCCCGGCAACAAGGTCCGCAGGGAAGCCTTGCCGATCGCCTGCGACCGAGAGACGACGATCGCGCCGTCGCCGAGGTTGGCGGGCGCAGCGGCATCCTGCAGCATCTCGCTGCGGATGATGTCCCCGGGATAGATGACGACGCTGGGAACAGGCGCGAGCCGGTCGCCGGCGGCGCCCGGCGCCGGCGCGGCGGCGAGCGCGCAGGCGCACAGCAGCGCGGCGAGAACAAATCGCTGAAGCGGCGCCGTCGACATCTTGCCTCCAGACTCAAGAGCGTATGTTGGATATCGTGCCCGACATCTGATCCGCCGCCTGGATCACCTTGGAGTTCATCTCATAGGCGCGCTGGGCCGAGATCAGATTGGTGATCTCCGAGACTGGATCGACGTTCGAGGCTTCGAGATATCCCTGCTGAATCACGCCGTACGAGGTGTCGCCGGGCACGCCGACATTCCCCGGGCCGGAGGCGGCGGTTTCCTGGAACAGGTTGTTGCCGAGCGCGAGCAGGCCGGCGGGGTTGACGAAGTTGGCCAGCGTCAACTGTCCGAGGCTCTGCGGTGTCTGTTGCCCGGGTATCGTCACGGTCACCTGGCCGCTCTGGCTCACGTTGACCGCCGTCGCGTTGCTCGGAATCAGGATCGCCGGCGAGATGAGATAACCGTCCGTCGTCACGAGCTGGCCCGTCGAGTTCGTGCTCAAGGCCCCATCGCGGCTGTAGACGGTTTCGCCTGCGGGGGTGGTCACCTGCAAATAGCCGAGGCCGTTGATTGCGAGATCCAGCGAGTTGCCCGTGGCGGTCAGCGAACCCTGAATCTGCACCGGCCGGATCGCGGCAGTGCGCACGCCGAGCCCGATCTGTGCGCCTTCGGGAACGGTGGCGTCGCGACCGCGACTGCTCACGCCCATCAGGCGCTCGGTCTGATAGATGAGATCCGTGAATTCCGCGCGCGAGCGCTTGAAGCCGGTCGTGTTGATGTTCGCGATGTTGTTGGCGATCACCTCGATATTCTGTTCCTGCGCGCTCATGCCGGTCGCGGCGATCGAAAGGGCTCTCATGTCAGACTCTCACCGGGATGCGCGTCAAATCGTCATGTGCGCGATGTCTTGATACGCCGAAACGGCCTTGTCGCGAATCGCGATGATCTGTTGCAAGCTGCGCTGCGCGCTCATGAGTTGCTCGACGACCTTGAAGGTTGGCATCGCGCCGTCGACCCCCTGAATCGCCGCGGCTTCTCCGTCCTGAATCGTGCCGACGGCGTCGCTGACGGTCTTGGCCAGCGTCTGTTCGAACGAGGGCTGTACGCCGGAGACGGCCGTCGTTGGCGGCGCTTGCGCGAGATCGTCGGCGCCGTCGAGGAATTTGGCGGCTAGCGCCGTCACGGATGGGATCATCTGGGCATTCCCGCGGCCTCGACGGCGCGGCTCCTCTCGGGTTGGCGGATCAGGAATCCTTGAGCAGGTTCACGGTCTGGGTGAGCATGTCGGCCGCCTGTTTGGCGACCTGGAGATTGGCTTCGTAGGTGCGGTTGGCTTCGCGCATGTCGGCGAGCTCGATGAGAACGTCGACGTTGGGCGTCTTCACGTTGCCGTCGGCGTCGGCGGCGGGATTGCCCGGATCGTGCTCGAGCTTGAACGGCGCGGTATCGACGCCGATGCTCTTTACCCTCACGAGATCGGCGCCCGTGGCGCGGTCGAACACGTCGTCGAACGACACCGTCTGGCGCGCATAAGGATCGCCGCCGGCCGCCGACGCCGTCGACTGGGCGTTGGCGATGTTCTGCGAAATGATGCGCAGCCGGGTTGACTGCGCTTCGAGACCGGAGCCGGCGATTTTCAAAGAGGCTTGCAAGGGGTCCAGCATGGATTGGTCACTTCAGCGCTGAGATCATCATTTGATGGAAGATCTTCTTGATCGCGTTGGTCGTGTTGGCCGCGCGGCCGACATCGCCGAGCTTGATCATCTCTGATTCGAGATTGACGGTGTTGCCCGACAGCGTGGCGTTCGCCGCATCTTCCTCCTCTGGGCGCGGAGGAATCAGATCGGCGCTCGTCGGTTGGAGATGGCCGGGCTCGGTGGCGGCCATGGTGATATGGGTCTGCGCGAGCACCGAGGTGAAGCTCGGAAGGTCTTTGGCGAGATAGCCCGGCGTGTTCGCGTTCGAGACGTTCTCGGCGATCAACGACTGACGCAGGTTCAGCCATTGCGTGCGCTGCGACGCGAGCTTGAAGAGATAGACCTCCGACACGACGGGTTTCCCTCATGGAGCCACGTTCCCGAACTAGGCGCGGCGGCTTGCCCGAGGCTCGAGAGGCGGAAGGCCTCACGCCGAGACTCGATGAAAAGGAACCGATCGTCGCCTCGACCGAAGCGCGAAGCGCGCCCGCGCCGTTGCGCATAGATCCTCGAACGCGACGATTCGCGCTCGAGAACAAACGGTATCAGGCCCGAGCAAGGCGAGCGGCGGACAACGCCGCGACGTCCCCTCGATCACCGAGGTCTCGAATGACGAGCGCTCCCGCGGCAAAGGCCGCCATTGCGCCGAGCCGCGCCGTCGGCCTCTACATCGAAGCCCAGTCGCATTGGCGCGACGGCGACGCCGCGGCCGCGGCCGTGCGGCTCGACGAAGCGTTGCGCTTGCAGCCGGATTTCGCCGAGGCGCTGGCGTTCGGCGCTTATCTTCTGGAGCGCAGCGGCAAGGGCGAAACGGCGCTGCGCTTCTATCAGCGCGCTCTCGAACTGAAGCGCGACATGTGGATCGCCTGGAGCAACCTCGGCAAGCTCATGTTCGGCGCGCGCCGCTTCGCCGAGGCGCTCGCCGCCTTCGACGAGGCGCTGGCGTTGCGGCCCGACGAAGCCGACCTTCTCAACAGCCGTGCGGGGGCGCTGCGCGAGCTCGGGCGGCTCGCGGATAGCGAGCGTGCGGCGCGGCGGGCGCTCGTGGCGCGCCCCGACCACGCGGAAGCGGCGCTGAATCTCGGCAATGCGCTGTTCAAGCAGGGCCGCCCCGCAGAGGCGCTCGCGGCCTACGAGCGCGCCGGCGAGCTGCGCGCGAGCTACGGCGAGGCTCTGTGCGGCATGGCGCTGTCGCTGCGCGCGCTCGGGCGTCTCGCCGAGGCGCGCGAACGTTTCCGTGAGGCGGAGGCCCTGGGCTGCCGCGAGGCGATCAGCGGCGGCGGCTGCCTCGACCTGATGCTCGGCGACTTCGAGAACGGGTGGGAGGGCTACGAGGCGCGCTGGATCGCCGGCAGGTCTTTGAGCGAGGCGCTCGGCGCGCGCTATCGCCAGTGGCGCGGTCCAGGGGCGGGGAACGAGCGGGTGCTGGTCCTCAACGACCACGGCCTCGGCGACACGATCCAGTTCGCGCGCTACCTGCCGCTCATCGAAGCCTCCGGCGCAGAAACGACGTTCGTGCTGCCGCGCCGGCTGCATCGGCTGCTCGGCGCGGCGAGCCGGGCGCGCCTCGTCGAGGCGGCGCCGGAAGGCGAGACGTTCGATGCGCAGATCGCGCTTTCGAGCCTACCGCGCGCCTTCCGCACCCGGCTGGGCGCCATTCCCGGCGCGACGCCCTATCTGGCGGCCGAGCCGGATCTCGTCGCGAGCTGGAGGCGTCGGATTGGCGATGACGGTTTTCGCATCGGCGTCGTCTGGCAAGGCAATCCCGACCCCGCCGCCGACCCGGCGCGCTCGTTCGCGCTCGCTGCGTTGCAGCCGCTCGCCGCGATTGCGTCCCCGCGACTGATCTCGCTGCAGAAGGGCTTCGGCCGGGAGCAGATCGGGGCGGCGGCGGCCGAGCTCGGCGTCGAGACCCTCGGCGACGATTTCGACGGCGGGCCCGACGCGTTCGTCGACACGGCGGCCGCAATGATGTCGCTCGATCTCGTCGTCGCCTGCGACACCTCCGTCGCCCATCTCGCGGGCGCGCTGCACCGCCCAGTGTGGATTGCGCTCAAGTTCGACGCGGAATGGCGGTGGATGCGCGATCGCGACGATTCGCCGTGGTACCCGTCGGCGCGCCTGTTTCGCCAGACGCGCGCCGGAGACTGGGACGAGCTTTTCGCCCGCATGGCGAGAGCGCTCGCCGAAAGACTTCAGTCGCGCACGCCGTAGAAGGGACCGCCCAGCGCTTGCCGCTCGCTCGGTTTCATCGCCGACGGCGGCCCGTGGCGCTGGATTCTGAGCCCGAGCGTGGCGCCGCGCCGCCACGCAAGTGTCGCGGTGACGACGTCTCCGGTTTCGTCGTCATAGACCCCGAAGCGAACGGGAAGCCCGACATTGCGCGCCAGCATGAGCCGCATGCCGTCGGCCGAACGGTCGTGAACGAGCGCCTCGCACAGGAACGCGTTGTTGGCGTCGAGCACCTTGGCCGATCTGAAACGCGTCCTGGCGCGCGTTTGCGTCCGCGCGTCGGGTCCGCGCTCGTCCCGACTGCGCCGCGCCGCCGTTTCGCCGAACGCGACGCTGTAGGTCACGACGCCCGGGCGCGCCAGGGAATCGGCTGCTTGTCGCGAAAGACCGTTCAGCTTGCGGCCTTCGAGAATCGCTTCGCGCGCGGGGGCCAAGGGGCAAAACCCATTCAGACGACGCGCGCTTCGGCGATCGCCTGCGCCAATCGCGCCCGCGAGACCTCGACGTCCGTCGGTTCGCCGTCGTCGATGAAAATGTCGACGACCTCCACGCCGCCGCGCGCGCGGCCGATCGTCAGCCGGAAGAACACCGTCACTTCGGCGTGCCGGAATTCCATGTCCAAGCGAACGCTCGGCGTCGACTCCCAGCCCAGCTCGTAGCGCGCCACGAGACCATAGCGAAGCGAGCCGGCCTTGAAAAAGAGCTCGCTCGACGAGTTGACGAGGTCGGCGATATTGGCTTCGTGATCGGAGCGGATCATCAGCAGCAGCTCTGCCGGATCGGCGAGCCTGAGCTCGGTGGCGACGTCGACCAGGGCGTCGGCCAGAATACGCTCGTGGGCGCTGTGATCGACGCAGGAATCTAGGGACCGCATCAGTTGAGCCTCCGGCGGGACGAGGACCAGGAGCTGCGCTTCTCCTGGATCATGTGGACGATTTCGGCGACGGCGCGGTAGAACTCGGGCGGGATGGCCTGATCCACGGCGACGGCGTCGTAGAGCGCGCGCGCGAGCGGCTTGTCCTCGATGATGGGAATACCGTGCTCCATCGCGATTTCGCGGATCTTGAGCGCGACGAGGTCAGCGCCCTTGGCGAGCACGACCGGCGCATTGCGTTCCTCGCGAACGTAGCGCATGGCGACGGCGTAGTGGGTCGGATTGACGACGACCATCGTGGCGCGCGGCACTGCCTTCATCATCGCCTTGCGCAGGCGTGACAGCCGGAGCGACCGAAAGCGGGCTTTCACCATCCGATCGCCTTCGGCCTGCCGAATCTCGTCCTTGATCTCCTGTCGGGTCATTCTCAGTTCGCGCCGCCAGTGGATGCGCGACCATGTGAGATCGGCGCCGGCGATCACGAGCACGCAGATCACCACCGCGGCGGTGGCCTTGACGCAGAGCGACATCAGCCGCTGCGGCAAGTCGCCGGCGTCGGCGAACATCGCCGAGAGCAGCAGCGCTTTCTGTGAGGAGACGACCAGCGCCGCAACGCCGCCGACCGCCGCGAGCTTGACGAGGCTCTTGGCGAATTCGTTCAAGCCCCTGAGGCCGAACAGCCGCTGGATCCCGGCCTTCGGAGAGAGGCGCGACAAATCGGGCATGATGCGATGCGTCACGATCCTCGGCGCGTTCTGCGCGACGTTACCGCCGATGCCGAATGCCAAGATGACGAAGATTGGCGGCCCGAGGAACGTCGCGCAAATGATCGCGACGATGCGCAACAGCGTCATGGCGTCGCTCGCCTGGTTCAGCCGCCAGCCGCCGGGATCGTCGATGAAATGCAGCAGCGCCGAAGTGAGCGCGTTCGTGTTGTTGGGAATTATGAGGGTTTCGATGACGAGCAAGGCCGACAACGACGTCAGGAGGCCGACCTCGCGCGAGATGGGCACATTGCCCTGTTCGAGCGCATCGGAAATGCGCTTCTCGGTAGGCTCTTCCGTTTTGGAATCGTCGTCGACATCGTCGGCCATCGGGCTCTCCGGGACGTTGTCCGCGCCAGGGGTTCAACAAGCGGTCGACGCGAACGACACGACGGGTTCGCCGGCGCCAGCACGGTCCATCAGCTCGGCGCCGCGTCGTCGGACGTCGGCAACTCGATTTCGCCGCGCTGGCCCATCGTCAGCACGAGCTTGACGATCTGTCGGCGCGCTTTCTCCGTCTCCGCCGCGGGGGAGTTCGACGGTTGCGCCAATTCGCTCTCGACGAGCCGGCGCGAGCGCGCGGCCATGGCCGAGAGCACGGGCTCGCGGAAATCGGCCTCCGTTCCGCGCAGCGCCAGCACGACGATCTCCGTCGACAGTTTGTCGAACAGCAGGCTCCGGGCGCGGAGGTTGAGGCGCGGCAGGTCGTTGAACGAGAACAACATCTTGCGCACGATGCGGGCGTCTTGCGGCCGGCTCGTCGTGATCGCGCGCATGACGTCCTCCGCCTCGGAGGGGCCGAGACTGTTGATGATCTCCGCGATTCGCGCTCGATTGTCGTCGCCGGAGCCGGCCGCGGCGCCGCCGAGCAACGTGCTGCGCAGCGCCTCCTCGATGATCGCGACCGCCGTCGCCGACGCCGTCGGCGGCGCCAGCAGGCGGATGAGGATTTCGTTGCGCACGTCGCGCGGAAACAACGCCACGATGCGGGAAGCCTGCGCCGGTTCGAGCCGCGACAAGATGAATGTCGCGAGCAGCGGGCGCTCCTCCTTCAAGAACGACGCGAGCAGCGCATCGGGCAGGTTGGCGGCGGCTTTCCAGACATCGGGCCCCTGGGCGCCGCCGAGCGCGGCGAGGATCTCGTTGACCTGTTCGGGCGGCGCGGCGTCGGTGAGCAACTGGCGGGCCTGACTCTCGTCGCCGAGCAAAGGCGCGCCCGCCGAGAAGGCCGCAGTGAATTCTTCGACCAGCGTATCGATCGCGGCGGGGGGGATCGACCCCAAGCGGGCCGCCGCCATGGTGACGGCGCGCAATTCCTGGTGCGTGAAACGGCGCATGATCTGCGTCGCCGCCGGCTTGCCCAAGGTGAGCAGGATCGCCGCGGCCTTTTGTGCGCCGCTCAGGGCGGCGGCGTCGATTTTTTCCAGTTCCGCCACGCGGGGCCGCCTGTCTCGCGCCGTTCACGCCATGCGGTCGTCGTAGCCGGAGCCGACGATTTCCGTCAGGGTGACGCCGAACTTGGAATTGTCTTCGTCGACGACGACGACCTCGCCGCGCGCAACGACGCGGCCGTTGACGAGCACGCTGACCGGCGCGCCGACCTTCTGATCGAGCGTGATCACCGCGCCACGGCCGAGCTTCATCAGCCGCGCAACCGGCATGGTCGTCGTGCCGAGAACGACTTGCACGGTCACGGGAATGGAGAGGATGGTGTCGAAGTTGGACGACCTGTCGAGGGCCGACGCATCGGGCGGCGCTTGCGCCGAGGCGAGGGCAGCATCGAAAACCGAATCGGAATCCATCGTCGGGCTCATGGTTTGCACGCTGTCTCCAGTCGAGTCTCGGCTCTCCCGCGGCGCAGCGATCACGCCGCGGCGGAAGAATCGAGATCGAGGTTGTTGGCTATGATGTCCTCGATTTCGAGCGCATAGCGTCCATTGCTTTCGCCGAGCCTGCACAGAAACACGCCGCGCTCGACGCATTCGATGCGTACGCGTCCGTCGCCGCCATTATCGAGCGGCAGAATGCCGCCGATCCTCAAGCGCGACACGTCGCCGAGCGTCATCTGAAACTCGTCGAGCACCGCCGTCAGCGTCAGCTTCGCCTTGGCGACGCCCTGCTCCATGCGCCGTTGCCATTGCGGATCGACCGTCGCGGCGTCGGGATCGGGCCCGCGCGCGAACATCTCCGCGAGCGGCGTCGCCATGCTTTGCGGCAACACGAACGCCAGACGAACGGCGCCGGAGCGGGTCTTGATCGCATATTCCGCCAGGATCGCAGGCATTTCTCGCGGTCCGAGCAGATTGACGTCGTGGACCGTGTGCACGCCCTCGACGGCGAGGTCGAAGCTCGCGACGGGAGCGAACGCGTCCGTCAGACAGGCGGCGAGCGCTTTGGCCAGACCGACCACGATCTGGGTCTCGAGGTCGGTGTGATCTCGCGGCGCGCCCGCCGCGCTCTCGGGCGCGCCTTCCGAGGCGGTATCGACGCCGAATATCGAGTCGAGGAGGACGCCGACGATGGCCTCGTCGAAGATCATCGCCCCGCGCGCTTCGAGCGCCGCGCTGCGTAGCGTCGCAGCCGGATAGCCGCGATAGGCGCCGAACAACTCGAATGTCGTCGTGGTTGTGATGCGCTCGGCGATACCGCTCGCGCCCTCGCCACAGATCGGCTCCAGCGCTTCGCCGACGGCGTCGGCGAAGCGCGCCAGCGAAGCGTTGAGCTGCGGCGACTTTTCGATCGGCAACGACGGCGTCTCGGCGCGCCCTTCGCGCAACCAGGCCGCGGCCGGCTCCCGCTCGTGGGACAGAGCCGCCATCGCTCAGGCCGCTTCCTTGGCGCCGCCGAGCGACGTTTCATTCTCGACCGTGTCGATGGTCGGGCGCTCCTTCGAGGGAATCGTCTTGCGACCGAATTCGACCGCGACTTGCGGCATCGCGCCGTTCATGAACGCGAGCAGGCTCTGCTTGACGAGCGTATAGAGCCGAAGCTGCTTCATGCGCACCACGTTGATCTTGGCCGAGATCGGCGACATCACGGCATAGGAGAGAAAGATTCCGGCGAACGTCCCGACCAGGGCGGCGCCAATGAGCCCGCCGAGGATTTCCGGCGATTGGTCGAGCGCGCCCATGGCGTGAATGACGCCGAGCACCGCGGCGACGATGCCTAGCGCCGGAAGGCCGTCCGCAATCGCCTGTAAGGCGTGCACGGGCTTCGATTTCTCGTAGTGCAAGGTCTCGATTTCCTCATCCATCAACGCCTCGATCTCGTGAGTCTTGGCGTTGCCGATGATGATGAGCCGGCAATAGTCGCATATGAAGGTGACGAGATCCGCATTGGCGAGCAGCTTGGGGAAGGCGTTGAAGATCTCCGAGTCTTTCGGGTTGTCGAAATGCCGTTCGACCTCGCTGCGCGACTTGGCGCGCAATTCGCGCATCAGCGCATGCAGCACGCTCAGCACGTCCAGGAAATCGCGCGGCTTGGGCGCCTTGTCGGTCACCGCTTCCATGAACGCCTTGCCGCAATCCTTGATCGTCGGGAACGGATTGGCGACGATGAACACGCCTAGCGACGCGCCGCAGATGATGACGAATTCGAAAGGCTGCACCAGGACTTCGAGATGACCGCCGAGCGCGGAATATCCGCCGATGATGCTGCCGACGGCAATGACTATCCCGATTGCGAAGTTCACCATTCGCCCCTGAGCGCGACCCGTGCGCAAGCTGCGACGGCAAACTTACGCGAGACTGGCATTCCTCAGGTCAGCCTCGTGCAAGTCCTTAGAGAGACTTAGAAACGAGGACGGCTGAAAGGGCGTGCGACCACGGAGAGGCGCCGGGCCATGCAGAACGGACTGTACGTGGCGTTGTCGGCTCAGGTCTCGTTGCAGCGCCGACTCGAGACCATCGCCGCCAATGTCGCCAACATGAACACACCGGGATATCGCGCCGACGGGGTCACCTTCGCCGAGGAACTGGCCAAAGCCGGCGACAACAGGCTGTCCTATGTCTCTCCAGGCCAGAACTTCATATCGCGCGAGTCGGGGCCGCTGATCCGCACGGGCAACCGCCTGGACGTCGCGATCCAGGGCGACGGCTGGTTCGCGGTCAACGACAACGGCAAGACCGTCTACACACGCGACGGGCGGTTGCAGATGTCGGAAACCGGCGCGCTGGAAAATGTCAACGGCGCGGCCGTTCTCGACGCCGGCGGCGCGCCGATCCAGCTCGATCCGGGCGGCGGCGAACCTTCGATTTCCGGCGATGGGATGATCACCCAGAACGGAAGCCAGGCCGGCGCCATCGGCTTGTTCGAGCTCGATGATTCCGCCACGCTCACGCGCGCGGGCGATTCCGGGTTCACCACCGACGCGCCGGGCTCGGCGATCATCGACTTCACGCGCAGTTCGGTCGTGCAGGGGGCGATCGAAGGCGCGAACGTCAACCCGGTCGAGGAGATGACCAAGCTCGTCCAGGTCACCCGCGACTTCGACGACGTCGCCAATGAGGTCAACCAGACCGAAAGCTCCCTGCAAGACGCGATCAAGTCGCTCGGCTCGTCTGCATGACTGCCAATCAGAGTGCGCCGGCGCCGGCGAAGCCGCTCAACGCCCTGCAAAAGATGGAGACCGCGCTCTCCGCGGCGCTCAGTACGAAGCCATTCTGCCGCGTCAGCGGGGTCGTCACCGAGATCGCGATTTCGCACTACCGCGTGGTCGGCCTGTCGCGCTACGTGCGCCTGGGCGAGTGCGTGAGCATCGAAGTCGGCGACCGGCTGCAGATCGGCGAAGTCGTGCGCATCGAGGACAGCGCCATCACCCTCAAACCCTTCGACGCCCGTTGCGAGGCGGCGATCGGCGCCCGGGCCTACCGCTCGGAAAGCCTCTCGCTGCGGCCGAACGACTCGTGGAAGGGCCGGGTGATCGACGCTCTCGGACGTCCGATCGACGACGGCGGCGCTCTGAAGCCGGGCGACAAACCGATGCCGCTCGACGCCGAACCGCCTCCCGCATTGAAGCGGGCGCGGGTGAAGAAGGCGATAAAGACGGGCATTCGCGTCATCGACCTGTTCACCCCGATGTGCGCCGGCCAGAGAATGGGCATATTCGCCGGCTCTGGCGTCGGCAAATCCTCGCTGCTGGCGATGCTCGCGCGCGCCCCCGACTTCGACACGGTCGTCATCGCGCTGGTTGGCGAGCGCGGCCGCGAGGTGCGCGAGTTCCTCGAGGACACGCTGGGCGAAAATCGCAAGAACGCCATCGCTATCGTCTCCACCGGCGACGAAAGTCCGATGATGCGTCGCCTCGCGCCCAAGACCGCCGCGACGGTCGCAGAATATTTTCGTGATCGCGGCCAATCCGTGTTGCTGATCGTCGATTCGGTGACGCGCTTCGCACACGCCGCGCGTGACGTCGCGCTGGCGGCGGGCGAGCCCGCGGTGGCGCGCGGCTACGCGCCGAGCGTGTTCAGCGACCTGCCACGGCTGCTCGAGCGCGCGGGGCCCGGGGTCGACGGCTCGGGGTCGATCACCGGCATCTTTTCCGTGCTGGTCGACGGCGACGACCACAACGATCCGGTCGCCGACAACATCCGCGGCACGCTCGACGGCCACATCGTGCTCGACCGCGCGATCGCCGACCAGGGCCGCTATCCCGCCGTGAACGTGCTCGCTTCGGTCTCGCGACTCGCCGCGCCGCGCTGGACGCCGGAACAGGCCGCTCTCGTGATGAGGCTGCGCTCGATGGTCGGGCGTTACGAGGAAACCCGCGAGCTGCGCTTGATGGGCGGCTACACGCCGGGCAGCGACCCGATGCTGGATCAGGCGGTGAAGACCGTGCCGCGCATCTATGAGTGCATGACGCAGATGCTCGATGCGCCGCTGAGCAACGACCCGTTCGTCGATCTCGCCGCGACGCTCAGGCCGCAGCCGCAGCCGCGGCCGGAGGATGCCGGGGCCACGCACGGATGATGAGGAAACGCATAGTGAAGACCCCGCCCGCGCCCGGGTCGCCGGCCCGGACCCCGTCCTCGGCGAAGCCGGCCGGGGCGGCGAAGAAGGGGGTCCGGTCGCAATACGCCAAGGCCGCCGCGATGGGACTCTTCATTGGCGCGATCGCCTCGGCGCGCATGGTCGACCTCGCCTTGATCGCCTCGGGCATCGCGGCCGCCGTCGGCTCCGTGGCGTTCGCCGGCCTGATGGTGATGGAGGGCGATCACACACCCTGGATCAACGGCATGCAATATCTGGCGATTTTTGCCCAGCCGGGCGCTGCGCCGCATTCGCCGGAGACGCCTGCCGCCGCCGAGCTTGCCGCGGCGCCGGCGCCGGCGCCGGCGAGCGTCGACATGGCGCCGGTCGGCTCGATCGGACCGAGGACGCCGACCCAGCGCCCGGACTTCGAGCTCGTCTCCGCTGGAAGGGATCACGCGATGGTCCGCGCCGGAATGCGCATGTTCGTGGTCCGCCCGGGCGACGACGTCCCCGACTTGGGCAAGGTGCGGTCGATCGACTGGAGCGACGGGCGCTGGTCGCTCTTGAGCGCCAGCGGCGCCGCCCTGCTGACGAGCGGCGAAACCGCGCGGCCGAAGCCGCCGTCGTTCGAGCGCAAGAAGATGATCTTCACCGACGGCCGGTAGCCGCCGCTTCCTCAGTGCGAAGTCTTTTCCAGCGCGACATTGCTGGCGCCGGGGCCGAAGCCAACAAGTCGCAAACCCGCCCAGATTGAAGGCTCTCAGCAAGAGATATACAGTTGCACGGCCGTATATCTATGGAGCCGATCATGCAAGTCGCGAAGTGGGGCAACAGCCTCGCCATCCGCATTCCCGCCGCGGTCGTCGAAGCGCTGGCGCTCGAACCCGGCGACGAGGTCGAGGTGCGCATCGAGGGCGAGCGCAGCTTCGTTCTGGCGCGCAAGCCGGGGCGAGACGCCCTGCTGGCGCGGCTGCGCGCGTTCCGCGGCCGCCTGCCCCCGGATTTCGTGTTCGACCGGACGCAAGCGAATGAGCGGTGATTTCTTCGACACCAACGTGCTGCTCTATTTGCTGTCCGGCGAGGCCGCAAAAGCCGACCGTGCGGAGGCGCTGGTCCGGCAAGGCGGCCAGATCAGCGTCCAGGTTCTCGAGGAAATCGCCAATGTCGCGCGCCGCAAACTCACGATGAAATGGCCGGAGACGCGCGAGTTTCTGAGCCTGCTGCGCGGCCTGCTGACCGTGACGCCGCTGACGGTGGAGACGCACGACCTCGGCCTCGACATCGCCGAGCGTTACGGGCTTTCGACCTCCGACGCGATGATCGCCGCGGCGGCGACGCTGAGCGGTTGCGAACGGCTGTGGTCGCAGGACATGCAGGACGGAATGCGGATCGGGAAGGGGCTGAGGGTGGAGAATCCGTTCTGCTGAGGCACGAAGCGAGAGGAGCGCCTGGGGTCGTTGATTCCGCTTCGGCGTCCGCTTTCGTCTACTCCCGCACATGTCTCAGCGCCGCCGCCGCCGCGAACGGGGCGAGAGCGATCGAGAACAGCGACATCGCGCACAGCATCAGGAACGGCATGCGGAACGGCGACAGGCCGCCGCTGGCGGCGGAAGCGGCGGCGACGCCGAAGATCAGCACGGGGATCGTCAGCGGCAGCGCCAGCACCGCCATGAGCAACCCGCCGCGGCGCAGCGACACGGTGAGCGCCGCGCCGATGGCGCCGATCATGGTGAGCGCCGGCGTGCCGACGACGAGGGTCAGCGCCAGCAGTGCGAGCGAGAGCGCGTTCATCGCCAGCATCAGGCCGAACAGCGGGCTCACGACGACGAGCGGCAGCGCGCTCACCGTCCAATGCGCCGCGCATTTGATCAGCACCGTGAGCTCGAGCGGCAGCGCGGCATTGACGAGCCCGTCGAGCGAGCCGTCGTCGGCATCGCTCTGGAACAGCCGGTCGAGCCCGAGCAGCGTCGCGAGCAGCGCCGCGATCCACAGGATCGCCGGGCCGAGCCGCCCGAGCAGCGCGAGATCGGGGCCGAGCGCGAACGGCATGATCGAGACCAGGATCAGGAAGAACATCGCCCCGATCGACGCCCCGCCGCCGATGCGCCGCGCGATGCGCCATTCGCGCACGAACAGGGCGAGGGCTGCGTTCATGCCGCCGCCGCCTCGCTGGCGCCGAGCCTGAGCGAGCCCGCTCCTTCGAGCCCCAGCGGCGAGTGAGTCGCCGCCACGATGAGCCCGCCGCTCAGCAAATGCTCGCGCATGACCTCGGCGAACAGAGACTGCGCGGAGACGTCGAGCGCGGTCGTCGGCTCGTCGAGCAGCCAGATCGGCCGTCGCGCCACCCGGAGCCGCGCCAGCGCCACGCGCCGTTTCTGCCCGGCCGACAAGGCGCGCACGGGAAACTCCGCGACATGGCCGAGCCCTAGCCGCTCCAGCGCCGGCATCCAGGCCGTTCGCCGCGCATCGCCGCCCAATATGCCCGCCCAGAACGAAAGATTCTCACCGGCGGTGAGCGCGCCTTTGAGCGAATCGGCGTGGCCGAGATAATGCGCCTGCTCGCCGACAGAGAGCTCGGGGTCGCCGCCGTCGAGCGCGAAGCGGCCGGCGCCGAGACTCAACAGACCCGCGATCGCGCGCAGCAGGCTCGACTTGCCGGCGCCGTTCGGGCCGGTGACAACCAGCGCCTGGCCGGCCTCCAACGCGAACGAGAGATTGCGGAACAACTGACGCCCGCCACGCTCCATGGCGATTTGCTGAGCACTCAAACGCATGAAAATTCCGCGGCTAGGCGCTTTCGATTCGTCGCGCTCTACGATAGTTTCTGTAGCGGCTCATGATGGATTTATCTATAAGCTAGCAACCCCGTTCAACGCCGATTCCCGGAGATGCCGCATGGCCAGCCTCGACAGTTTCAATTGCCGCAAGAAGCTCACCGTCGGCGCCAAGACCTATGAGTATTTCTCGTTGAAAGCCGCGGAAAAGAACGGGCTAGAAGGCATATCGAAGTTGCCGTTCTCGATGAAGATCGTGCTCGAGAATCTGCTGCGCAACGAGGACGGACGCTCCGTCAAGAAGGAAGACATCGAGGCCGTCGCCGCGTGGCTCGACAACCGCGGCAAGAAGGAACACGAGATCGCGTTTCGTCCGGCGCGCGTGCTGATGCAAGATTTCACCGGCGTTCCCGCGGTCGTCGACCTCGCCGCGATGCGCGACGCGATGGTGAAGCTCGGCGGCGACCCGAACAAGATCAACCCGCTGGTGCCGGTCGACCTCGTCATCGACCACTCGGTGGTCGTGGAATATTTCGGCACGTCGAAGGCGCTGGCGCAGAACGTCAAGCGCGAATACGAGCAGAACCAGGAGCGCTACCGCTTCCTCAAATGGGGTCAGCAGGCGTTCGAGAACTTCTCCGTCGTGCCGCCGGGCGCCGGCATCTGCCACCAGGTCAATCTCGAACACCTCGCGCAAACGGTGTGGACATCGAAGGAAAAGGAAGGGCGGCGTACTATCGAGATCGCCTATCCCGACACGCTCGTCGGCACCGATAGCCATACCACTATGGTCAACGGCCTCGCCGTGCTCGGCTGGGGCGTCGGCGGCATCGAGGCGGAAGCCGCGATGCTCGGCCAGCCGCTTTCGATGCTGCTGCCCGAGGTCGTCGGCTTCAAGCTCACCGGCGAATTGCGCGACGGCCTCACGGCGACCGACCTCGTGCTCACGGTCACTGAGATGCTGCGCAAGAAGGGCGTGGTCGGCAAGTTCGTCGAGTTCTTCGGCCCGGGCCTCAACAACATGCCGGTTTCCGACCGCGCGACGCTCGCCAACATGGCGCCGGAATATGGCGCGACCTGCGGCCTGTTCCCGATCGACGCCAACGCGATCGGCTATCTCGAGACGACCGGCCGCAAGCCGGCGCGCATCGAGCTCGTCGACAAATACGCCAAGGCGCAGGGCTTCTTCCGCACCCGGCTCTCTCCCGAGCCGGCGTTCACCGACACGCTCGAGCTCGACCTCGGCGAGGTCGCGCCGTCGCTGGCCGGCCCCAAGCGCCCGCAGGACCGCGTGCTGCTCGCCGACTCCAAGGCCGGCTTCCTCAGCGCCATGGACAAGGAGTTCCACCAGGGCGACGCGGCGGCTCAGCGCCACGCCGTCGACGACAAAAACTTCGATCTCGGCCACGGCGACGTGGTGTTCGCCGCGATCACCACCTGCACCAACACCTCGAACCCGAACGTGATGATCGCCGCGGGCCTGCTCGCGCACAACGCGGTCGCCCACGGCCTCACGGTCAAGCCCTGGGTCAAGACTTCGCTCGCGCCCGGCAGCCAGGTGGTCGCCGACTATCTGGAGGCCGCCGATCTGCAGAGGCCGCTCGACAAACTCGGCTTCAATATCGTCGGCTACGGCTGCACGACCTGCATTGGCAATTCCGGCCCGCTCGCCGCGCCGGAAATCTCGGCGACCATCTCCAAGCACAACCTCGTCGCAGCCGCCGTGCTCTCGGGCAACCGCAATTTCGAAGGCCGGGTGAACCCCGATGTGCGCGCCAACTATCTCGCGTCTCCCCCGCTCGTTGTCGCCTACGCGCTGGCGGGCTCGATGCAGATCGACCTCACCAAGGACCCGATCGGACACGACAAGAAGGGCCATCCCGTCTATCTCGCCGACATCTGGCCGAGTTCGCACGATATCGAACGCTACGTCGCGTCGACCATCAAGGCCAAGATGTTCAAGACCAGATACGCCAGCGTGTTCGACGGCGACACGAACTGGAGGAAGGTCAAGGCGCCGACCGGCCCCGCCTATTCCTGGGACACGGGCAGCACTTACGTCCAGAACCCACCCTATTTCGACGGCATGACGATGACGCCGGCCCCGATCACCGACATCGTCGAGGCCAGGATTCTCGGCCTGTTCCTCGATTCGGTCACCACCGACCACATTTCGCCCGCGGGCTCGATCAAGCTCGAGAGCCCCGCCGGCAGGTTCCTGAGCGAGCGCCAGGTCGCGCCGGCCGACTTCAACCAGTTCGGCACGCGGCGCGGCAACCACGAGATCATGATGCGCGGCACGTTCGCCAACATCCGCATCAAGAACCAGATGGTGAAAGACGAGAGCGGCGCCGTCGTCGAGGGCGGCTACACGATTCATCACCCCTCGGGCGAGCGGCTCGCGATCTATGATGCGGCGATGCGCTATGCCGCGGAGGGCAAGCCGCTCGTCGTGTTCGCCGGCCGCGAATATGGCACGGGATCGTCGCGCGACTGGGCGGCCAAGGGCACGAAGCTGCTCGGCGTGCGCGCGGTCGTGGCGCAGAGCTTCGAGCGCATCCACCGTTCCAACCTCGTCGGCATGGGCGTGCTGCCGCTGGTGTTCGAAGAAGGAACGTCGTGGCAGACGCTCGGTTTGAAGGGCGACGAGATCGTGTCGATCCCCGGCCTCGCCAGCGACCTGAAGCCGCGGCAGGTGCTGACCGCCGAAATCGCTTCGGGCGAATCGGTGACGAAAGTGCCGCTCATCTGCCGCATCGATACGTTCGACGAATTGGAATATTTCCGCAACGGCGGCATCCTGCCCTACGTGCTGCGCCAGCTGGCGGCGTGAGTCGACCGCGAACGGCTGAAAATGGACGCTCCCGCTGCGCGCGCGGGCGCGGAGGCGTCGTCAATGTGATCGACGCTGGCCACCGCAGGGCTAGAGCAGTTTCCGATCGAACCGACACCCCGTCATTGCGAGGAGCGTGAGCGACGACGCAATCCCGGCGCCACGGCGTTCGCGTGGTCGGCGTCAACCCCGGCCTCACCGAGACGCAACGTTTCACGCAGGGCCTCGAGTCGAGCGCCAAACTGGCCGGCGTGAGCGTCGAGGAGGCGCGCCGGCGCAGCATCGCGGCGATCCCGATGGGCCGGCTCGCCCGGCCCGAAGAGATCGCCGCCGTCGTCGTCTTCCTCGCCTCCGACCGGGCGAGCTACGTCAACGCCGTGATCATCGGCATGGACGGCGCGAGCCATCCGACCGTGATGTGACGCCGGCCGCTATTTGCCGGCGCGATCGTAAATGTCGTCGAAACGGATGATGTCGTCCTCACCGAGGTAGGAGCCGGTCTGCACCTCGATCAGCTCGAGGTCGATCTTGCCGGGATTGGTGAGCCGGTGGACGATGCCGATCGGCAGGTAGATCGACTCGTTCTCGTGCACGACCAATGTTTCCGCGCCGCGCGTCACCTCGGCAGTGCCCCTGACGATGATCCAATGCTCGGCGCGGTGGTAGTGCTTCTGCAGCGAGAGGCGTTGGCCGGGCGACACCATAATGCGCTTCACCTGATAGCGCTGGCCCTCGTCGACCGACTGGTAATAGCCCCAGGGCCGGTACATGCGCTTGTGCTCGGTCGCCTCCCGACGCTTGCGGCTCTTCAAATTCTCCACGAGCGCCTTCACGTCGTCGCCGCGGTCGCGGCCGAGCACCAGCACGGCGTCCTGCGTGGAGACGACGACGACGTCCTTGACGCCGACCGTCGCGGTGAACAGGCCCGTCGAACGGACGTGAACGTTGTCGGAGTCGAACGCCAGACCCTCGCCATAGATCGAGTTGCCCCGGTCGTCGCGATCGGAGAGCTTCCACACTGCGTCCCAGTTGCCGACGTCCGACCAGCCGACGTCGGCGGGAACCACCGCCGCCTTCCGGGTTCGCTCCATGACCGCATAATCGATCGATTTCTTCGGCGCTCGCTCGAAGGCGGCGCGATCGAGCGCGAGGAATCCGAGGTCGCGCTTGGCGTCGGCG
>JBKQKS010000230.1:0-7490 GCA_052147395.1 Roseiarcus sp. | reverse complement strand
ACTATATTTTGAAAGTATTAGCTATACTATTTAACCGACGGCTTTTTCATTAGCGGGCTGTCCGCGCCCAGACGACGGTAATTGCCGTCCGGCGTCTGTCTTTGTGGAAGCGGACCCGTCAAGATTCCTGTTTACAGCCGGGCGTCAGTTGTTAGCATCCGTTCGTTAACACAAAAAACATATGAAAAAAATCGAAGCCGTCATCAAACCCTTCAAGCTTGACGAGGTGAAGGAAGCGCTGCACGAGGTCGGCCTGCAAGGCATCACGGTGGTCGAGGCCAAGGGCTTCGGCCGCCAGAAAGGCCACACCGAACTCTATCGCGGCGCCGAATACGTCGTCGACTTCCTGCCCAAAGTGAAGATCGAGGTGGTGGTCGCCGACGAAAATCTGGCCGCCACGGTCGAGGCGATCCGCCGGGCGGCGCAGACCGGCCGCATCGGCGATGGCAAGATATTTGTATCGCAAATCGACGAAGCCATCCGCATTCGCACCGGCGAAACCGGCGCGGACGCGGTTTGACGGCGTCTTTTCGACGCGCGACGGCGATTTCTTTTGGAGGACTTCCCGTCGTCAGGCGGCGGGCAGGGGCACAACCGAGCAGAAGCAAGAAAGGCACATCATGAAGACCGCCAAGGACGTCCTTAAGGCGATCAAGGACAACGATGTAAAATATGTCGACCTGCGTTTCACCGATCCGCGCGGCAAGTGGCAACACGTCACTTTCGATCAACCGGTGGTCGACGAGGACGCCATGGCCGACGGCCTGATGTTCGACGGCTCATCGATCTCCGGCTGGCGGGCGATCAACGAGTCCGACATGACCTTGATGCCGGATCCGACGTCGGCCTGCATGGACCCGTTCTTCGCGGCCTCGACGATGGTCATCAATTGCGACATTCTCGACCCGGCCACCGGCCAGCCGTACAACCGCGACCCGCGCGGCATCGCCAAGAAGGCGGAAGCCTACCTGAAGTCGACCGGCGTCGGCGACACCGCCTACTTCGGCCCGGAAGCCGAATTCTTCGTGTTCGACGACGTCCGCTACAAGGCCGATCCCTACAACACCGGCTTCACCCTCGACGCGGTCGAGCTGCCGAGCAACGGCGACACGCCCTACGAGGGCGGCAACCTCGGCCACCGCATCCGCACTAAGGCCGGCTATTTTCCCGTTCCGCCGCAGGATGCGTCGCAGGACATGCGCAGCGAGATGCTCGCCGCGATGGCGCAAATGGGCGCCGTCGTCGAGAAGCACCACCACGAAGTGGCCTCTGCCCAGCACGAGCTCGGCCTCAAGTTCGGCAGCCTGGTTACGATGGCCGATCACCTCCAGGTCTACAAGTATTGCGTCCACATGGTCGCGCAGAGCTACGGCAAGACCGCGACCTTCATGCCCAAGCCGATCTACGGCGACAACGGCTCGGGCATGCACGTCCATCAGTCGATCTGGAAGGGCGGCAAGCCGGTGATGGCGGGCGACAAGTACGCCGACCTCAGCCAGGAATGCCTCTACTACATCGGCGGCATCATCAAGCACGCCAAGGCGCTCAACGGCTTCACCAACCCGACGACCAACTCGTACAAGCGTCTGGTTCCGGGCTTCGAGGCGCCGGTGCTGCTCGCCTATTCGGTGCGCAACCGCTCGGCCTCCTGCCGCATTCCGTGGACCTCGAACCCGAAGGCCAAGCGCGTGGAAGTGCGCTTCCCCGACCCGTTGGCGAACCCCTATCTCGCGTTCGCGGCGATGCTGATGGCCGGTCTCGACGGCATCATCAGCAAGATCGATCCGGGCCTGGCGATGGACAAGGACCTCTACGATCTGCCCCCGGCGGAGCTGAAGCAGATCCCGACCGTGTGCGGCAGCTTGCGCGAAGCGCTCGACTGCCTCGACAAGGACCGCGCGTTCCTCAAGGCCGGCGACGTGTTCAACGACGACTTCATCGACAGCTACATCGAGCTCAAGATGCAGGAGGTCTACAGGTTCGAAATGACCCCGCATCCGTGGGAGTTCGAAATGTACTATTCCAGCTGAGGCGGCGACCTCGGGGATTTCAGGGGCGGCCGCGAGGCCGCCCTTTTTGATTCGGCGCGGCCATCGGACGCCGTGCTGGGCCTCGTCGCGCTCGCGACCTGGCCCGCCGACCGCGGCGCCCCGGCTCGCGGCGGCTCTCGGCGCCGTGGCGGCGGCCTATGGCTCGTTGCGCTCGGCGCGCCGTGGCCGATCCTGCGCCTGCGCGGCGCGCTCTGATCCCGAGCGCGCTGTTCCAGATCAAAGACACCGAGGCGCCGCGGCTTCAAGCTGACGGCGCGCGGCGGAATCGGCGCCGGTGAAAGGAGTGCCCTCTTGTCGAAATCTCACGGCTTCATTATCCGCGCGTGTCTGGCCGCTCTGGCGCTCGGCGCGGTCCCGGCCCTGGCCGCCAATATCCAGCATGGCGAGCAGCTCGCGCGCCGCTGGTGCGCGGCATGCCACATCGTCGCCGACGATCAGGCGCGCGGCGCCGACAACGCGCCGACGTTCGCAGCGATCGCGCGCCATCCGAACTTCAGCGCCGACAAGGTCGCGCTGTTCCTGCGCGACCCGCATCCGAAAATGCCCGACATGCAGCTTTCCGTGCCCGAATCGAACGATCTCGCGGCCTATATCGCGAGCCTGGCGAAATAGCCGCGGTTGCCAAAGCGGCGCGGGCGGATCATCTTCGGCGCGACAGCGGGATCGACGGAGGATGCTATGGCGAGGGTGACGGTGATTACCGGCGGGTTCGGCGCGCTAGGTTCGGTCGTGGTCGAGGCCGCGGTCGCCGAGGGACGCAGCGTCGCGGCGCTCGATGTCGCGCCCGCGCCGCCTCCGGCGCTGGCCGCGAACGTCGGCGCGTCGGCGCTGCTGCTGCCCGCGGTCGATCTCATCTCGCTCGACGGCGCCAGACGCGCCATCGCGGCGGTGGTCCAGCGCTTCGGCCGCATCGACGCGCTCGTCAACATCGCGGGCGGCTTCGTCTGGGAAACGATTGAGGACGGCGACGGCGCGAGCTGGGACAAGATGTTCGCGCTCAATGTCAAGACCGCGCTCAACGCGACGAAGGCGGCGCTGCCCCATATCGCCGCGAGCGACGCGGGCCGCATCGTCAATGTCGGCGCCGGCCCCGCGCTCAAGGCCGGCGCGGGTTTCGGCGCCTATGCCGCGAGCAAGGCGGGAGTGCTCAGGCTCACCGAGAGCCTCGCCGAGGAATTGAAGCCGCAGGGCATCACGGTCAACGCCGTGCTGCCGTCGATTATCGACACCGCGCAGAACCGCGCCTCGATGCCGGACGCCGATTTCTCCAAATGGGTGGCGCCGCGCGATCTCGCCAGCGTCATCCTGTTCCTTGCCTCCGATTCTGCGCGCGCGGTGACGGGCGCCCTGCTGCCGGTGACGGGGCGGGTTTGAGGGCTGTCGGCCGAGGGCGCCGCCGCGATCCCGCACGGCGCCGACGAAGACGCTCGGGGCTGTCGAGTTTCTCCAATGGTTCCTATCGTTTTGGCCAAATCTTTCAAGCGTTGCCGCCTCAAGCCAAGTCCCCGGCGAGCGAATCGCGCGTCGCTGGGGAGAGCGTGATCTCCGCCTGATACCGGGGATGGTCGACCCCGAGGCGGATCGGCGCGCCCTGTTTGGCGGCGGCGACCATTTCCTGGGTCAGTTCGAAGCGCAAGAAATGCACGGCCGAAGTCTTTGCCTCGGTCTCCCGGTCGAGATCCTCGTTGGCAATGGGACGGACGACAGCAAAGTCCGCCACTCGAGCCCAAACCGCCTTCTCGAGGCCAATGAGCTCGGCGAGACGATGCTTGCGCTCTTCGGCATCGGGAAACTCGATCATCAACGTCGCCTTCCAGTTGGCGCCGTCGGGGATGAGCGGGTTGTAGACGTCGAGCTCATCCTGGATCAGGTCCGGCTCGTACATGCGTTCGAGCCGGATCATCTCCTGCACCTGATAGCGCATCGTCAGCTCGTCCTCGAAATGCAGCGAGGCGTTGAGGCCGAGCGGGACCAAGCGCAGCTTCTTGTGCGCCATCACTTTGGCGCGGAATTCGGGGCGCAAGCGATGATATTGTTCGAGGCTGAAGAGTTTTTCGCGCGTCAGCATTGTCATACTCCGTAGGCCTTGCGCAGCAGCGTCATCGGATGTTCCGCGACCCCGGTTCCCCGCGAATGGGCGATGTGATGACCCGCCATCGCGCAGTCGGAGCCGAAATGATCGGGCGCGACCTGGTTGACGCGGCCGACCACCGGTCTGACGATCTTCATCGCGAATTGACGGCATTCGGCCTTGACCGCATAGGTCCCGTCGTGGCCGGAACAGCGCTCGACGACTTCCAGCTTGGCGCCGGGAACGAGCGACAGGATCTCCTTGGTCTTCGGTCCGATGTTCTGCACGCGCTGATGGCAGGCGGCATGGTAAACCACTTTGCCGAGTCCGGTCTTGAAGTCGGTCTTCAGCCTGCCCTCGCGATGACGCAACATCAGATACTCGAACGGATCGAAGAACGCCGCCTTCACCTTTTGCACGTCGGCGTCCTCGGGGAACAGCAGCGGCAATTCCTGCTTGAACATCAGCACGCAGGACGGAACCAGCGCCGTGAGGTCGAACCCTTCGTCGACGAGCGCGGCGAGACGGGGGATATTGAACTTCTTGTTGCGCTGCACGGTTTCGAGATCGCCGAGTTCGAGTTTCGGCATGCCGCAACATTTCTCTTCGCCAGTCAGCCTGACCGGAATGCCGTTGTGGCGATAGACCGCGATCAGGTCCTCGCCGATGCCGGGCTCGTTATGATTGATGAAGCAGGTGGCGAACAGCGCGACCTTGCCCTTGGTGCGGCCGGCGGGCTCGGCGCCGGAAACGTCCGCCGCGGCGGGGACGCGGCTGCGCAGGGTCCGGCTCGTATATTCGGGAATCCAGGCTTCGGCGTCGATGGCGGCGACTTTCTCCAGCGCCGTGCGCAGCGGCTTGGCCCTGTTGACCAGATTGACGACCGGGGCCGCGATTGGATTGGCGAGCGCCGAGCCCAACGCGTCGGTGGAGGTGAGAATCCTGTCGCGCAGCTTGGTTTCGCCCTTGCGGAAAGCAACGGCCTTGGCGCGCAGCATCAGATGGGGAAAGTCGAGGTTCCAGGGGTGCGGCGGCACGTAGGGACACTTCGTCATGTAGCAGAGGTCGCAGAGATAGCAATGCTCGACGACCTTGCCGTAATCGGCCTTGGCTACGCCGTCGATCTCCTGACTCTCGCTGTTGTCGATGAGATCGAACAGAGTGGGAAACGACTGGCACAGGCTCACGCAACGGCGGCAGCCGTGACAGATGTCGAACACGCGCTCCATTTCCTTCAGGAGCTTCTCGTCGTCGAAGAAATCCGGATTGCGCCAGTCGACCGCGTGCCGGGTGGGCGCCTGCAGATTGCCTTCGCGAACCGGACCCGCCAATGATGCCTCCTGCTGCAGATGTCTACCGGCTGGAGGGCGCGCCTCGCGGCGCGCCCCTCGAGGCCGTCAAGCCATCTCGTTCAACGCCTTCTGATAGCGGTTGGCGTGAGAACGTTCGGCTTTGGCGAGCGTCTCGAACCAGTCGGCGATCTCGTCGAAACCCTCCGTGCGCGCATCCTTGGCCATGCCGGGATACATGTCGGTGTACTCGTGGGTCTCGCCGGCAACGGCGGAGGCCAAGTTGAGCTTGGTCTCGCCGAACGGCAGGCCGGTGGCAGGATCGCCGCAAGCCTCGAGATATTCGAGGTGGCCGTGGGCGTGGCCGGTCTCGCCTTCCGCCGTCGAGCGGAACAGCGCGGCGACGTCGGGTTGGCCCTCGACGTCGGCCTTGTTGGCGAAATAGAGGTAACGGCGGTTCGCCTGCGACTCGCCGGCGAAAGCATCCTTGAGATGCTGCTCCGTCTTGCTGCCCTTCAGTTCCAAAGAATCCTCCTCGAGATGGGTGGGGAACCGTAGCGTCGGTGTCCGACGCGACACAGCGCACAGTAGCGCAAGGGCGTATTTAGAATCAATCTAAACTTTTGTCTCCGACGCCACACGAAGACGTGCGGACCCTGTCTGTTCTCTTTCTTGCGAGCTGGCGCTCGTGTCGCGCGGCGCTCAGTCGCATCCAAATATCTTAGATTGATTCTAAGCTGATGTCAGGGCGTCGCTTACGAACGCTGGCCGAGCCCGCTATCGAGCGGCGCCGAATGAAGGGTTGTGGAGAATGAGGGGGTCGACATGCGCAGTCTGATAGGCGGAGTCGTGGCGGCAGGTTCGGCGTTCGCCGACGAAGCGCTGATGAAGGCGGCGCAAGAAGCCTTCTGCCGTTCTTCGATCCCAGGATGTCGGCGAGCGAGATCATCAGCTGCAATACCCGCCACAATCTCGGCGCCGGCGGCGTCGACGCCGGTCCGACTTCGGTGGGCCATGGCTGGGCGAAGGGCCCGCGCCGCGCGCCGGCGGTCTATAGCGCCGTATTCAAAGTCGCCCAGTTCTGGGATGGACGCGCTGCCGACCTCGAGGCCCAGGCCAAGGGTCCCGTCCAGGCCAGCGTCGAAATGAACGCGACGCCCGAGCACGTCGTCAAGACGATGTCGTCGATGCCCGAATATGTCGAGATGTTCGAGAAGGCGTTCCCGCGCGATACGGCGCCGGTGTCCTTCGATAATTTCGCCAAGGCGAGCGAGGCCTTCGAGGCGACGCTGATCACGCCGGCGGCGCCGTTCGACCAGTATCTCGAGGGCGACGCCAACGCGCCCTCCGATCAGCAGAAAGCGGGCCTCGAGCTGTTCATGGACAAGGGCTGCTCGTCCCTGCCGCAACGGCATCAACGTCGGCGGCGAAGCCTACTTCCCGTTCGGCGTCGTCGAGAAGCCCGGCGCCGACATCCTGCCGGTGGGCGACAAAGGCCGCTTCAACGTCAGCAAGACCGCGAGCGACGAATACGTGTTCCGCGCCGCGCCGCTGCGTAATGTCGCGCTGCGCGCCCCGTACTTCCACTCCGGTCAGGTTTGGTCGCTCGAGGCGGCCGTCGGCGTGATGGGCGCAGCGCAACTGGGCGCCAAGCTGACCGACAAGGAAGAGGATGACATCGTCGCCTTCCTCGACTTGCTGACCGGGCAGTTGCCGAAAGTCGACTATCCCGTCCTGCCGGTACGCACCGACACGACGCCGCTGCCGTCGATCACCAAGTGAGCGAAAGCCCGTACGAAAGGGGCGGCGCCGCAGCGGCCCCGCCCCCGTTTGTTTGATTGACGCCATCGGAAGCGAATCGCGCTTATTGTAAAGTCTGTTGAGAGTGGTTAATGATGCACTTGCGAGTTGGAGATAGGATCATGGACGCGGCAGAATTTGAAATCTGGTTGGCCGGCGTGGCGCAACTGGATTTGGCGCAGCGTGACCGTGTATTGTCAGCCTTGTCCGCGCTCGACACTCAACATGCTCGACCGGTTGAACCCGCGTTGTCCTGTCCGACGGCTGAGCGGGTCGGCG
>JBKQKS010000229.1:0-3054 GCA_052147395.1 Roseiarcus sp. | reverse complement strand
GCCGACTTCAAGCCGGACGTCATCATGGGGACGCCCTCCTACATGCTCGCCATCCTCGACGAGATGCGCCGAGCGCGGTTCGATCCGCGACGGTGCAGCCTGAGGATCGGCTTTTTCGGCGCCGAGCCGTGGACCAACGCGATGCGCGAAGAGCTGGAGAGCGAGCTCGGCATCGACGCGTACGATCTCTATGGCCTGTCGGAAGTGATCGGCCCCGGCGTCGCCTGCGAGACCGTCGAGGACAGGAACGGCCCGACGATCTGGGAGGACCACTTCTATCCCGAGATCGTCGACCCTGTGACCGGGGCTCCGCTTCCCGACGGCGAGCCGGGCGAATTGGTGCTGACGTCGCTCACCAAGGAAGCGATGCCGGTCGTCCGCTATCGCACCCGTGACCTCACCCGCCTGGCGCCGGGGACCGCGCGCACGATGCGCCGCATGGAAAAGGTCACCGGCCGCTCCGACGACATGATCATCCTGCGCGGCGTCAACGTCTTTCCCAGTCAGATCGAGGAGCAGATCCTCAAGTGCCGCGGGCTCTCGCCGCACTACGCCCTCGAACTCGGCCGCGAGGGACGGCTCGACACGATGAACGTGCTGGTCGAGGCGCGCCCCGAGGCGACCGACGCGGCGGTTCGCGCCCAGCACGCCAGGGAGCTCGTCCACCACGTCAAGGCGGTGGTCGGCGTCTCGGTGCGCGTCAGCGTGGTCGATCCCGGCGCGATCGATCGGTCGGTCGGCAAGGCCAAGCGCGTGCTCGACATGCGCCCCAAGGACTAAAGAGAAAATGCCGGAGGGAGAACGATGAAGGGCGCAGTCTCGCAAGCCAATTTGCTCGAGCCGATCGAAACGGCCTCGCGCGACGAACTGACGGCGCTGCAATGCGAGCGGCTGCAATGGACGCTGAAACGCGTCTACGACAACGTTCCCCATTATCGCGCCAAGTTCGACGCCGCCGGCGTGCATCCGAGCGACCTGAAGAACCTGGCCGACCTCGCCAAGTTTCCCTTCACCGCCAAGAAGGACCTGCGCGACGGCTATCCCTTCGGCTTGTTCGCCATGCCGAGAAACGAGATCGCCCGGGTCCACGCGTCCTCGGGCACCACGGGCCGGCCGACCGTGGTCGGCTACTCCCGGCGCGACCTCGAAATGTGGGCCGGCGTCATGGCGCGGTCGATGCGGGCGGCCGGCTGCCGGCCCGGCATGATGGCGCATGTCGCGTTCGGCTACGGCCTGTTCACCGGCGGCCTCGGCGCGCACGACGGCGCCCAGCGGCTCGGCTGCGCGGTCGTGCCGATTTCCGGCGGCATGACCGAGCGCCAGGTGCAGCTCATCGCCGACTTCAAGCCCGACATCGTCATGGCGACGCCCTCCTACATGCTCGCCATTCTCGACGAGATGCGCCGGGTCGGCGTCAATCCGCGCAAGTGCAGCCTCAAGATCGGCATGTTCGGCGCCGAGCCGTGGACCAACGCGATGCGCGAAGAGCTGGAGCGCGAGCTCGACATCGACGCGCTCGACATCTACGGCCTCTCGGAAGTGATCGGTCCCGGCGTCGCCAGCGAATGCGTCGAGACCAAGGACGGCCCGACGATCTGGGAGGACCATTTCTATCCCGAGGTCGTCGATCCGGCGACCGGCCTGCCGGTGGCGGACGGCGAGCCCGGCGAGCTCGTGCTGACCTCGCTCACTAAGGAGGCGATGCCGATCGTCCGCTACCGCACGCGCGACCTCAGCCGTCTCTTGCCGGGAACAGCGCGCACGATGCGAAGGATGGAAAAGATCACCGGCCGCTCCGACGACATGATCATCCTGCGCGGCGTCAACGTGTTCCCGAGCCAGATCGAGGAGCAGATCCTCAAGTGCCGCGGCCTCGCGCCGCACTACGTCATCGAGCTCGGCCGCGAGGGGCGGCTCGACACCATGAGCGTGCTCGTCGAAGCGCGCCCCGACGCGATCGAGGCGGCGACGCGCGCGCAGCAGGCCAAGGAGCTCGTCCACCACGTCAAGGCGGTGGTCGGCATTTCGGTGCGCGTCGCCGTGGTCGATCCCGGCGCGATCGACCGCTCGGTCGGCAAGGCCAAGCGCGTGCTCGACATGCGGCCGCGGGAGTAGGGGGGCGCCCACGTCCCTTCTCCCCGCTTGTGGGGAGAAGGTTAGGATGAGGGGCAGGGTGATGAGCCGCAACCGAGCGGACCATCCCCCGGCCCCTCACCCCTTCCCTCTCCCCGCTGCGCGGGGCGAGGGGGCGCGCGCGCCGGATCGCGGCGTCTCGCGGCCGCGACCCCGCCATCGACGCGAGAGGGCCGGCGGCGCTCCGGTCCCGCGCGGTCTGATTTCAGGAGCTTGGGCGCCTTTTTGTGTCCCTTCGCCAGGGCGAGGCGTGAAGCGCGGACTGGCGTTGGATGGAGCCAAGCTGTGTCCTTGAAGGACGCGCTTTCGTGGCAAAATGCTACGGCGAGCTGTATAATGCAGCCGCGGTTACAAATAGGGAAATGAGTGCGTGTCACCGTATTCTGTCACCGTATTCCCGGTAGACGCCGTGGACGCTGAGGCGCCACAGGCCCCGCGGTGGCGAAAGCGCCGCAAGGTCGACGAGGACGCGGTCCGTCAGTCCTCCCGCGGCGACGTCCGCGGCGTAGAGGAAGCGGCCGTCCGTCGCGGCGACCGTCCTGATCTTCTGCTCGTCGGCGTAGCGCCGCGCCTGGGCGACGGCGGCGTCCAACGCCCTTCGGCCCGGCCACAGCGCGCCCGGCCGCTTGACTTCGACGACCAGATACTTGGCGAGGTTGCGGCTGACGACGATGTCGGCGTAGCCGACCTGATACATCAGATCGCCCTTCTCCCAATCGAGCACTTGCGTGAACAGGTCCTCGACGATCGCCTCGGCGACCTTCTCGCTCTCGCCGCCGTGCCGCAGGCGATCGGCTGTAGCGCGACAATCTGGATGGGAAAGCAGCGACAATCAGGCTGGCCATTTTGGCGGTCGCGGCGGAGGGATGATTGTCGCGGCGCGACGATAACGCAAGCGATATTTTCGTGATGCGTGATTTG
>JBKQKS010000228.1:0-13410 GCA_052147395.1 Roseiarcus sp. | reverse complement strand
CTCGACGCGGCCGGCTACTATCATCGCGGCAACTTTCAAACCAACTCGCTCTTATTGCGAGTCGTATTGTCCGGCGGCTCCGGCGGAATTGTAGCCGGCCGCGCTGAGGCCGGCCCCCGCCGCGCTTGTCGGCTGGGCCAGCCGGCCTCGACGCGGCCGGCTACAAACATCGCGGCAACTTAGGCGACGCGGCTAAATTACTGAATCGGTCGAGACAACCGACCACCGTCATTGCGAGGTCGGGGAAACGCGTCGCGTTTCCCCTGTGCGCAGCGGCGAAGCCATCCAGGGGCCACAGCCACGCGGCTCCGGATTGCTTCGCTTCGCTAACATCAAACAAACGACTATCATATTGATATTATTGACTCAGCTTGTTTCATCCAAGGGGACCGGCCCCCAGCCGGCGCGGAACTCGCAATGACGGCGCCGATTCACATTTATCGGAAACCGCTCTAGACTGGACTAGGCTATAATGGAAGACAGATTCGGGAGGTTGCGATGTGGACCGTGCAGGAGGCGAAGGCGAAGCTGTCGCACGTGCTGCAGCGCGCGCGCGGCGGCGAGCCGCAGATCATCGGCGCCAGGGATTCCTGCGTCGTGATCTCGCTCGACGAATACAAGCGGCTGAAGGCGCTCGAAGAAGAGCCGCATCTCGGCCGCTGGCTCGTGGAGCATCTACGCGGACTCGGCGAGATCGAATTGCCTTCGCGCAAAGACCATCGTCCGATCCCGTTTGCCGATTGGCCGGATCAGGAGGAGCAGGATTGACGAGCCGGCCCACATTGCTCGACACCAACGTGATTTCCGAGCTTCTGCGGCCCGACGCCAACGCGAGGGTCGTCGCGTTCGTCGAGGCTTTGGCTAGGCCCATCCTCAGCGCGATCGTATTGCACGAACTGACATTCGGATTGGAAATGATGCCGGCGGGACGTCGCAAAATGCAATTGAGCGCTGGGATAGAAGACGTCCGCCAGCGATTTCGAGGTCGAATCATCGGGGTCGACGACGAGGTGGCGAAGATCGCCGGACGCTTGCGGGCGAATGAGGCGCTTTCCGGATTCGAAGCCGACGGCATGGACGCCTTGATCGGCGCGAGCGCGATCGTGTCGTCGGCTCGTCTCGCGACCCGAAACACGAAAGACTTCGTTCGCATGCACATCGAACTGGTGAACCCATGGACGGACTGAGCGCTCCCGCGACGTTCTCGCACGTCGTCAACGGCGATTTCGCGCCGGTGCGCCGTCGCGCGGCGTGGTTCGCGGATAGGCTCGCGAAGCGGGCGCCCGGGAAGTAGAATACGGCCTTGGGCGCCAGGAGGCGAAGATGTGGACGGAGCAGGAAGCGCGGGACAAATTCGCAGAAGTTCTTCAGCGTGCGCTGGCCGGCGAACCACAATTCGTGGGGGAAACAGGCGTTGTCATCTCGCGTGAGGAATACACGCGACTCAAAGCCTTCGATCCGGACGAGTCCCATCCCGGCAAGTGGCTGGTGAAGCATTTCGCCGGCCTAGGCGAAATTGAGGCGCCACCGCGCGATGAGCGCCGCCCCAGCCCGTTCGAAGACTGGAGTGATGAGGACTTTGGGAAATGATCCGTGCAGCCGTGGCGCTCGACACGAATGTCTTGTCCGAAATCATGCGGACCGAGCCAGCGCCAAATGTTGTTCGCTTTGTATCCGAGCTCGACGATCCTCTTATCAGCGCCGCGGTGTTTCACGAACTCAGCTATGGCGCCGCACGCCTTCCCGAGGGCCAACGCAAATCGCACTTGGTCGCAGAGATCGAAGCATACTATGTACGTTACGAGAGGCGGATCATCGCCGTCGACTTCGCAGTGGCGCGGATTTCCGGTCACTTGCGCGCAAGAGCGCAGGGCATGGGCCGGGAATTGAAACCCATGGACTCGCTGATTGGCGCGAGCGGCCTTCACCTCGGGGCCAAGCTCGCGACGCGCAACATCAAGGACTTCGTCGATCTCGGTATCGAACTCGTGAACCCATGGACGCCGTGATCGCCTCGTCGCCCCTGACGCTCATAGTCAACGGCGAACCCGTCGAGATCGTCTCGGCCGATCTCGACGAAGCCCTCGCCGCGCTCGGTTACGCCGACGCCATCGTCGCGACCGCGCTCAACGGCGAATTCGCGCCCAGGCGCGAGCGCGGGGAAATGCCGGTCGGCGACGGCGGCCGCATCGAAATCCTGGCGCCCAGGCAGGGAGGGTGAATGGCGGCCATGGCTTCGAGAGCGAACGAAATCGCTGTGGCTCGACAGGGAGACAAAGCAATCCGTTGCAAAACGCTCGTGGATCGACTCCTCGCTCGTGTCCGAGATCACGCGCGTCGTCATGAAGGCGCCGATTGTCGGCTCGGCTGGCGTGGGTCCTGATATCGCGATTCTCCCAGTACAGGCGCCAAGACAATGCTGCGTCTGAGCAATGTTTCCGTCTCCTCCCGCCCGTCGCGATGTTGGAACCGAACTTACGCAGGCAAGCGGCGCATCAGCGCGCGTCCGCCGGCAGCGATCGCCGACATTACTCTCAACCCCGAACCAGACCCGCGAACGCGTGCGTGGATAGAGGCGACACCGCGATGAGGCATTTGCACACCGCCCTCAGCATCGCCGGCTCCGATTCCGGCGGCGGCGCCGGCATTCAGGCCGACCTCAAGACTTTCGCGGCGCTCGGCGTGCACGGCGCGACGGCGATCACCGCAATCACGGTGCAGAACACTCTGGGCGTGCGCGCGGTCCATGCCCTCGCGCCCGAGATCGTCGCCGCCGAGATCGCCGCCGTGCTCGAAGATTTCGAGGTCGCCGCGATCAAGATCGGCATGCTCGCTGAGCCGGGAATCGTCGAAGCCGTCGCCCGCGAACTGAAACGGCGGGCGGCGAAACCGTTCGTCGTCTACGATCCGGTGCTGGCCGCGTCCTCCGGCGATGCGCTCGCCAGGGTCGGATTCGTCGAGGCGCTGCCGGCGCTGCTGCCGCTCGTCGATTGCCTGACGCCCAACCTCGGGGAGGCCGCGGCGCTGCTCGGCGCCGCGCCGGCGGCTTCGGAAGCCGAGATGCGGCGCCAGGGCGAGCGCCTCATCGCGCTCGGGCCGCGCGCGGTGCTGATGAAGGGCGGGCATCTCGACGGCGGCGAAAGCGTCGACTGGCTGGTGACGCCTCAGGGCGCGAGCCGATTCGCGGCGCCGCGCTCGCCCTCCCACAATCTGCATGGCACGGGCTGCACGCTGTCGAGCGCCATCGCTGCGTTTTTCGTGCGCGGCCATGGTCTCGCCGACGCCGTCGCCCAGGCCAAAGCCTTCGTCGGCCGAGCCATCGAGGCCGGCCGCTTCGTGCGCCTCGGCGCCGGATGCGGCCCGCTGGCGCAACTGCCGCTGCTGTGATGCCGTTTCCCGGTATTCGGCTCGGGTTTCGCGTGGCCGGCGCAACCCCCTTCTCCCCCATCTCCTGAAAGGGCGCCTTGTAGCCGGGGCCTCATCCTGAGCTTGTCGAAGGACGACCCCGGCTCCGACGCCGATGTAGCCGGCCGGCCTCACCCGGAGCTCGTCGAAGGGCGAGGGCGGCCCAGCATGGCGTCGATGCCCCCCGAATTGCCCGGACCTTCGGCGTCAATGACGGGTGGGGCTCCCACCCACTGGAAAGCGCCGCCTTCTCACGGCGCACGCCAGGAGCGGTCGTTCCGCTCGGGGCCTGGCGAATGGGTCGAAGCGACGGTGAGCAACTCCTCGTCGGTAGCAGTTGCGCCGGGTTGGCGGCGGCTGAGAGCCTCTACCGATATTCCCAGGTCCTCAGCCTGAACGGCCCGGCGGCGTCCCGGTCGCGCTCCCTGACAGGAAGGGGTTGTCCGGCCGCAAGATTTCGGGGCTCGACAGAGCGGCGCCGGAAATCGGCCCCCCGGACTTTTGCAGCTCGATGGGACCGGCCTTCAACGACGTGATGTAGGGCAGAAATAGTCCTGAGACGATGACCATGATCGATCCGAAACTCAGGGCGATATAGCTGACGAAGTCGATCGATCGTCGGCCTGCCGTCTCTTGGATCGAGAGCCCCATCAAGCCGAGCGCGCTTTTGATCCAAGGCGGCGCTGAAGAGGCGGGCCCGCCCCCAACGTCCCCGACATTTTCAAACAGCAGATACTGGGTGGCGCAAAACATGAAGACGCCGAGGACAATCACAAGAAGCGATCCGCCGAGCGTAATCGCGCCATTGTCGACTGTTTCCGACAAATAGGCCTTCAACTTGGTTTTCGCGTCGATCGCTTTGAAATTTTGCGGGTCATTGTCGATGCAGCGACTGAAATCGGCCAGGGCGCGTCGATAGTTTCCGGCCCGAGAAACGTTGAGCGTGGACCCGCCTCTGCCCGGCGCTTTCGAGTGAACATAGCCGCGGAGATAATACGTCTCCGCGCGCATCCAGCGGGTCGAGCGCGTCGACAAAGCGCCGCTCGCCGGCTCTTGCAGGATCACGTTCAGGTAGCGCTCGGCTTCGCCATAGCGCTCTGTCGCGCCTTCGTCTCCGAGGTCGGCACAAATACGCGCCAGGCCCATCAGCGCCTCGACATTGCCCGGCGCTTTCTGCAGCACGAGCCGATATTGCCTTTCCGCGTCGGCCCTGTTTTTCGCAATATAGAGACAATTCCCCAGTTCGGCGGTCAGCGAAAGCGAGTCCGCCGAGCTCTTTATCGCTTTCCGGTATCTGATCGCAGCTTGGTCGAAGGCTTCGCGCTTCAACGCAATTCTGGCGAGCTTCGCGTCGATTTCGGCCTGCCGGATGACGGACCCGCCGAGTTCCTCGCTATTGTCGCGCAAATAGGTTTGGACCTTCTTCAGTTCGTCCTCGGCGGCGTCGTAGTCCTCGCAGAGAATATGGAAGTCCGCGGCCGCGACGCGTGTTGCATATTCGGGCTTGCCCGACGGGGTCGACGCCGCGCCGGATGACTTCGCTTTGCTCCGGGCCTTCTCGATGGGCGCGAGCGCCTGGTCGACGAGTTTTCGCGCTTCGCGCACGACCTGGGCGAATTTGCCCTCGTAGTCGATTCGCGTCAGCGACGGCGCCCGGGGCCGAAGGTCCCACCACGCAGGCGTTGCGCCGGCCTCGCCGGCAAGACTGGCTCTTTGTTTGTAAAGCTTGGCGAGCGCAAGATAGGCGCGTAGATTGTTGCGACCGGTTTTGATCGATTTATTATAAGACGCCTCAGCCTGGGCGAAATTCGTGAAAATATCGCTGAGGGTCGTGCCGTAATAGAAATATACATCGCTGAGCACGTCCGGCTCATAAGTCGAAATATACGTGTTGTAGTCGTCCACCACGGAAGCGAGTTCTTTCGAGGCCTCCGCATATCGGCCGCAGTTGCGCAGCGCATAGGCGAGATTGTGCCGCATGAAGACGATGGCCCGCTCCTCCATTTCGCGATCGCCTTTGGCGCGGGGCGCGTTCTTCCGCAGGCGCTCGATCCGTCGCCCGGCGCTCCGCAGCCCGTCACGCAACAGGGAGATCGCTTCGGCGAATTCGCCTCTGGCGGTCAACACGTTCGCCAGACCGAAACAGGTCCATGCGCCATTCCATGGGGTATTGTCGTTGTTGACGGCGTCGCTGTCGAGGTCAGTTTGCAACGCCCGCCGGTAAGCGGCTTCCGCCTCTTCGTATTCGTCGCGATACAGCAGATGATCGCCGCGCGTGCGCATTGCGTAGGGCGGAGCCCTGTCTCTCGTCGCCTCGGGAAAGGCTTCGAGCGCCGACTTGAACCTCTCTTGCCCGGCGATGGCCCACGCGAGGCCGTTTTTGGCGCCGGCGAGCGGATCGCTTTTCGTGCCTTCGTCTGCTTGGTCGTCAGCCGTCGTTGAGCCGGCCTCGGGCAAGGGAAGATCGAGCGCGCGTCTGTAAGCGCTCTCGGCGCGAGCGAAATCCTCCAGATTCAGGAGGGCGTCGCCCAATTGACAGAAATTGCCGATTCTCTGTTGAAGCGCCGGCGGATCCCGATCCGCGCGCGCGATTTCGTCCGCCTTCATAAAGGCGTCGCAGGCGTCCTTGTTTTCTTGGGTCGCCAATATATCGCCGAGTCCGTTTTGGTCGGCGAAGCGTGCCTGGTCTTTTGGGGTCGCCTCGATCGCCTCGATCGCGTCTTTGAAACGTCGTTTAGCGTCCTCCAACCGCCACAGCCGTCTGAACGTCAGTCCGCAATTGTTCAGGGCGACCGCGCGATTCGCGGTCTCGTCCGGAATTTTGGCCCACTCGTCCGCCGCGACCTCGAAGCAGCGCAGCGCATCGTCGAGTTGGCCCAGTTGGTAGAAGGCGCGTCCACGGCCGTTGACGGGAGCGACGTAGTCGGGCTTCGCTGCGCGAGCTTCGTTGTACTTCTTGATCGCGTTTCGATATTCGTTTTGGGCCTTGTCATAGTCCGCTTTGGCTTCCAAACGTGAGCCTTGATCTAACAGGGCGTTGCCCCAGTCATTCAACGTGGTCGCGCGGACGGAAATTGAAGTTGCTTTAAATCCGAGCACCGCCTCGTAACTTGAAATTGTCTCTCCGTAGACGTCGATATTGTTCATTGCCGCGAGCGTAACCCCCAATAACCTGTACGTATCTGCAAGGAAAACTTCGAGATCTTTCGATTCGATCGGTTGCGGAATCGACGAAATAGCTTCCCGATAGGCCTCGGCAGCCTCGGGATTCCGCTTCTGGTGGAGCAGCAGATGGCCGAGATTCGCGAGCGGATGGCGTCTATCCGAATTTCCCGCGTAATACCGGGCGGAAGCTTTGAAGCTCGAAATCCCCTCGGCGACCGCTTCCGGCGCCAGCTTCCCGGCGCGCTCGCGCGCGCTCTTACCTGCGACAGCAATCCCGAGCCCATTGTACGCGTCTGCCAAGAAACTCTTCCGGAAAGGCTCCTGCAGGCCTTCGCCGGCCTCGATCGCCGCGCGATATTTCGCCGCGCCCTTCGGAAATTGGCCGCGCGCTTGTAAAATATCGCCGAGTTCTTTGAGCGGATACGCTCGAGAAGAATCTTCCGATCCGTAGAATTTCACCGACTCTTCGTAGTTTTTCTCCGCTTTTTCGTCGTTCCTTGTCGCCGCGCCCGGCGGAGTCGGTTGTGCTTTGACAACGAACCCGAGCCCGTAAAGTAGTTCGCCGAGGAAGTGATTGGGCGGCGATGCGGTTTTTAGGTCCGGGACGAGCGCCAACGCTTTCAAATAATTTGTTTCTGCCTGGGGATATTCGCCCCCGAGCCTAAAGCAGTTGCCAATTACGGCGTAGGCGTGCGATTTGTCCAATCCCGGGGATCGGTCCGCCGCCATCTGGAATAGCGATGCGGCCTGGTCGTAATTCTTGTTTTCATACTCGGTTGTGGCGCGACCAATCAGTTCGTCGTATGTCAAGGCGTCGTCCATGACGGCTCTCTCACTCGCGCGAAATTCTCGCTCGGCTCCCGATCTTAGCAGCAGCAAGCAATGGCGGCTCGGAAATCATAGGAAGAGCGAACGGCCGAGCTTCCGACTAAAATCCCAGGGCAATCGGGTGAAAGAATTTGTCGTGACCGTTCCGCCGTCATTGCGAGCGAGAGCGAAGCGATCCAGCCGTCGTGTGATGCTCAGTGGGCCGCGAGCTCGCGATATCGGGCACGGGATAGTGCGTGAGTTTCCGAGTTTCGAATTGGCGGAGGGGCTGGATTGCTTCGCTGCGCTCGCTTTTGACGGCGCAGGAGTGGATTGCGGCCATTCACCCGATTGCCCCGACTAAAATCCCGAAATACGGTGACAGCCGTTTGGTTTCAGTTACGGTGACGGCGCAGTTTATTGATGTCGGGCGTCTTGCTGACATTTCAGCCCAGCCGGGGTCGACGCCCCAGCTACAATGTCCGGCTGCAATCACCTGCGCCCGACTTCGGCCAGCGTCTCATCCGCCACGTTCATCGCATAGCCGCGCCATTCGCAGCTGTCGCCGGCCCAGCCCTGGATCCACAGCCAGGGAAGCAGCAGATCGCGCGCGATCCAGGCGATGGGCGTGCGCCAGCTGAGCGGCCAGCCGGCGACGAGGGCGAGCGCCGCCTCGATTCCGTACCAGAGGCCCGCGACAACGGCTAGGGTCGCGAGCGAGGAGACGTCGAATTCCGGCCCCGCCAGCGCGGCGGCGACGAGGTAGATCGCGCTCGAGGTGAGGAGCTCGGGCGTATAGTAGATCGCGAAGGTGACACGGCGCAGCCGCGCCCAGCGCAACTGGCGTTTCCACACGTCGGCGAAGTCGCGCTGCCCGAGCGGCTGGGCGAACGGCCGGTCGGTGAGATGGGCGCGCAAATCGAGCCGATGCACCAGCTTGGTCGAGGCCGCGTCCTCGGCGATTTCGACGCCGAGCGCCTCGATGCCGCCGCCGGCTTCCAGCACGTCGCGCCGCCACAGCATCGTCTTGCCCTGAGCGAAGCCGTAGCCGGCGCGCTCGCCGGCATATTGCCAGCGCGCCTGATAGGTGTTGAGGAACGCGCATTCGATCTCGGCGGCGAAGTTCTTGGGTTCCGAGCCGATCGGCGGCGAGCACACGATGCCGGTGTCGTCACGCCAGCGCGCGAGCAGGCGATGGATGTAATCCTTCGGCATCAGCACGTTGGAATCGGCGATGACGATCCAGTCGTGGCGCGCCGCACGCCAGCCCTTGACGACGTTGTTGAGCTTCGGATTGCCGCTGACGCGATCGTCGCCGATCAACAGCCGCGCCGGCACGCGAGGGTTGGCCGCGATGAAGCCGCGCACCAGCGGCGCGATCGGATCGGCGCCGTCGGCGACGCAGAACACGATCTCGTAATCGGGATAGTCGAGCGCGAATATCGACGCCAGCGTTTCCCGGGAGAAGCTCTCGACCCCGCGCAGCGGCTGGACGATGGTGACCGGCGGCGGATTCGGATTGCGAGGCGTCGCCGGCTTCGACCTGCGGCAGCGATCTGCGGCGAGCAGCGCGCTCGCGGCATGGATGAGCAACCCTGACGCCGCGATGCCGGCGGCCACCCCCGATAACGTCATTTCACGTCCCAAGCGCCCGCGGAATCGGGCGATCCTTCATATTGCCGGCTAGTCGCGACGCTTCTATGAAGGCGCATGACCGAGCCCACGACCGTCCGTTTCGCGCCTTCGCCGACAGGCCGCATTCATATAGGTAATGTGCGTACGGCGCTCGTCAATTGGTTGTTCGCCAAGAAACGCGGCGGCCGCTTCGTGCTCCGATTCGACGACACCGACCGCGAGCGTTCGCGGCGCGAATATGCCGACGCGATCGAAGCCGACCTCGCCTGGCTCGGTGTAACGCCGGACTTGGTCGTCCGCCAGTCCGAGCGCAAAACCCTTTACGACGCGGCGGCGGAGAAACTTCGCGCCGCGGGCCGGCTCTATGCCTGCTACGAAACCGCCGAGGAGCTCGATCGCCGCCGCAAGCGCCAGCAGGCGCTGGGGCGCCCGCCGATCTACGACCGCGCCGCGCTCAGGCTCACCGCCGATGAACGCGCCGCCTACGAAGCTCAGGGCCGCAAGCCGCACTGGCGTTTCCGGCTGGCGCCCGAAACGGTGCGCTGGAACGATCTCGTGCGCGGCGAGAGCCACATCGATTGCGCTTCGCTCTCCGATCCGGTGCTGCAGCGCGAGGACGGGACCTATCTCTACACGCTGCCTTCGGTGGTCGACGACATCGATCTTTCGATCAGCCACGTGATCCGTGGCGAGGACCACGTCACCAACACCGCGGTGCAGATCCAGATTTTTGCCGCGCTCGGCGGCCCGATCCCCGCTTTCGGCCATCACAACCTGCTCGTCGACGCGGGCGGCGAGGGCCTCTCCAAGCGCACCGGCGCGCTGTCGCTGGCTAGCCTCAGGGACGCCGGCGTCGAGCCGCTCGCGGCGGCGGCGCTTTCCGTGCTCGTCGGTTCGGCGAGCGCGGTGAGGCCGGTCGCCTCGCTCGACGAACTCGCCCGCGATTTCGATCCGGGCCATTTGTCGCACGCGCCGGCGCGTTTCGACGAGGCGGAGCTCGCTGCGCTGTCGGCGCGCACGCTGCACGAGACGCCCTATGAGCGCATCGCCCCGCGGCTCGCAGCGCTCGGCGTCGAGGGCGGCGAAAAGTTCTGGCTCGCGGTGCGCGGCAATTTGACGCGGCTCGAGGATGCGCGCTCGTGGCGCAGGGTGATCGAGGGTCCGGTCGAGCCGGTCGTCGAGGATCCCGCATTCCTCGCCGCCGCGGCCGCGGCGCTGCCGCCCGAGCCCTGGGACGCCAACACCTGGAGCGCCTGGACCTCCGAGCTGAAGCGCACGACCGGGCGCAAGGGCCGCGACCTCTATCATCCGCTGCGGCTCGCGCTGACCGGCCTCGAGTCCGGTCCCGAACTCGCCCAGTTGCTGCCGCTCATGGGACGGAGCCGGACGGCGACGAGATTATCCGGACGGAGCGCATGACGCCGTCGGGACCCTTTTCCTCCCGGACCTTGCCCTGATCCTCCGGGATGACGGCGGAACCGGCGTCGGCGCCGCCGAGGATGCCAGAGGACTCGCGGCTGATCGTCTGCGTCTGGGCGCTGAGCTCGGTGTCGACGCCGTTGATGTCGGTCGTCGCGGAATTCGCCGACTTGGCGAGCTTCGGGTTTTTCGCTTTCGGGTCCGGCTTCGCGTCGGGCTTGGGCTGCGACATCTCCAACGACTTCTGCGGCGTGACGATGATGTCGCCCTTGTTTTCCGGTCCGAGTTTCGCCTCGGCGCCGGCGAGCGCCTGGGCCCAGCTTTCGCCCTTGGGCTTGCAGCTGCAATCGGGCGCGAGGGCGGTGCGGTACTCGAGCGCGTTGGGGCTGTCCATATAGCGCTGGCCGGTCGTCGACACCGCCTGCTCGATCGTGCCGCCATATCCGTAGGTGTAGAGCGAGACCTCGGCGTTCGGGCACAGCGCCCGGCACCTCGCCTCGAGAGATTCGTATCGCCAGCCCGAGGCGGCATAGGAGATCGGGAAGAAGCTGCCGTCGCAGGCGCGCACGCAGACCGCTTGCGAGCCCGCGCTCGCCTCGGTGGTCTTGGCGTGCGGTTTGCCCTCCGGCGTCAGCGGTTCGGTCGTGATGTCCGGGTTCTCCGGGTTGTTCCGAGGGTGCTGTCCGCCGAACAGCGTGTCGAGCAGATTCGTCGGCTTGTTGGCGCAACGCGCATTGTAGCGCGCGATCAAGTCGCCGCGCGCCCCGCCTGCGGCGCGCCCCTGCAGGTCCTGATAGTTGGCGCGCATGCGCGCCATCTGCTGTCTGATGTCGCCGCATTGCGGCGGCGGGTCCGAGCCGAAGAACAGAAACCGGCGATTGTCGCAGCCGATCGAATGGGCATAAGCCGCCATACGGTCGAGTTCGGCCCTCTGGCGTTCCGCCGCCGCCTGATATTGCCCGACGTTGGCGTTCGACGCGGAATCGGAGATCGCCTGACGCAGCCGGTCGCATTCGGCGCTTTGCGACCACGCCGGGGTGGCGAAGGCGAGCGCCGCCGCGATGGCGGCGCGAGGGGCGAAACGTCCGAAAGGCATCGGCAAGGGGCTCTCAAAAACAGAATTCGGCGCGGGACATAGCTGGGCGAGCGTGGCGACGCAAGGCGGCGGCACGATGGCGCGCTGGCCGAACGGCGCCGGCTCGGGCATAGTCCCGAGATGAACGAATCCGAGTTGGCCGTCTCCAACGCGCCGGAATTTTCCGTCTCCGAACTGTCGAGCGTGTTGAAGCGCACGCTCGAGGAGCGCTTCGGCTATGTCCGCGTGCGCGGCGAAATCTCGGGCTACAAAGGCCCAAGCAGCTCCGGCCATGTCTATTTCTCCTTGAAGGACGCCAATGCGCGGCTCGACGCGGTGATCTGGCGCGCGGTGTTCCAGCGCATGCGGGTGAAACCGGAAGAGGGCATGGAGGTCGTCGCCTCGGGGAAAATCTCGGCCTTTCCCGGCAAGTCGTCCTATCAGTTGCTGGTCGAGACGCTGGAGCCGGCCGGCGTCGGCGCGCTGATGGCGCTCCTCGACGCGCGCCGCCGGGCGCTGCAGGCCGAAGGCCTGTTCGACGCCGGCAAGAAGAAGAAGTTGCCCTATCTGCCGCGGGTGATCGGCGTCGTCACCTCGCCGACCGGAGCGGTGATTCGCGACATCCTGCATCGGCTCGCCGACCGTTTTCCGGTCCATGTCGTGGTCTGGCCGGTGCGCGTGCAGGGCGAGACCTCGGCGGCCGAGGTCGCCGCGGCGATCCGCGGCTTCAATGCGCTCGCAGACGGCGATGCGGTCCCGAGGCCGGACGTCATCATCGTCGCGCGCGGCGGCGGCTCGCTCGAGGACCTCTGGAGCTTCAATGAAGAAATCGTCGTGCGCGCGGCGGCGGAGAGCGTCATTCCGCTCGTTTCCGCGGTCGGCCACGAGACCGACATCACGCTCATCGACTATGCCGCCGATGTCAGGGCCCCGACGCCGACGGCGGCGGCCGAGCTCGCCGTGCCGGTGCGCGCCGAGCTCGTCACGGAGCTCACGAGCCTCGAGGGCCGGCTTCGCGGAGCGATGCTGCGGCTCGCGGAGCGCCGCCGCGCCGAGTTGAGAGCGCTCGCGCGGGCGCTGCCGAGCGGCGAAGCGCTGGTCGGCCAGCCGCGCCAGCGGCTCGACTTCGCCGCGTCCGCGCTCGGCGCCAGACTGCGCGGCGCGCTCGACGCCCGCCGGCTCCGGCAGGAACGCGCCTCGCGCCGTCTGTCGGCGCAGTCGCCGCATGCCCGCACGGCGGCGGGGCGCGAAAGATTTTCGGCGCTCGGCGGGCGGCTCGCGCGCGCCGGAACGCGGATCGGCGAGCGTTTCCGCGAGGCGCTGCAGCGCGTCGTCGGCGCCGACCGCGCCGGCCGCGCCGTCCGCCTGGCGCTGCATCGGCGCCTCGACCGGCTCCACGCCCGCAGGCAATTGCTCGAGGCGGTTTCTTACAAGAACGTACTCGAGCGCGGCTTCGCGCTGGTTCGCGACGCCCACGGCGCGCCGCTGCGCCGCGCCGCCGACGTCCCGCGCGCCGCGGGCCTGGAGATCGAGTTCGCCGACGGCAAGGTCGCCGCGACGACGGCCGGCGCGCCGCGCCGGCGCAAGGCTTCGCGAGACGCAGGGCAGGGGACGCTCGGGCTGTAGGCGGCGGGAGCGGACCCGTGGGAGAAAAGAATCTCGTCCCGGGCGACGGTAACCGAGGCAAATTTCCGGGCGGCGCAATTCTGTAGCCGAGGGCGCTAATCCTGAGCTTGTCGAAGGACGACTGTAACTTCCAAGCCAGGGGCCAGAGGCGGCGGCTTTTCCGTCATGGCCGTGCTCGTCACGGCCATCCACGTGGTTCGGCTGCACGAATGTTCATCGTTTGCGCGACCTTCAGTTTCGCGCCACTCGGAAAGCGCCGCGGTGCGGATCGACGTGGA
>JBKQKS010000227.1:0-2849 GCA_052147395.1 Roseiarcus sp. | reverse complement strand
CGCCAGCGCATCCTCGATCAGCTTGGCCACCGCTTCGTTCTTCTCGTCCACGGTACGGTAGACTTCGTCGTCGGCGTCGACGCGGATGCAGGGGACGTTGGGGGGGATCTCGACCACGTCCAGCTTGTAGATCTCGGCGAACTCGTCGGCCTCGGTCATCGCCGTGCCGGTCATGCCGGCGAGCGTCGGATATAGCCGGAAATAGTTCTGGAAGGTGATCGAGGCGAGCGTCTGGTTCTCCGGCTGGATCGGCTGATGTTCCTTAGCTTCGAGCGCCTGATGCAGCCCTTCCGAATAGCGGCGGCCCGGCATCATGCGGCCGGTGAACTCGTCGATGATGACGACTTCGCCGTTGCGCACGATGTAGTCCTTGTCGCGCTGGAACAGCTTGTGCGCGCGCAGCGCCTGGTTGACGTGGTGAACGACGGAGACGTTCTCGACGTCGTAGAGCGATTCGCCCTTGAGCTGGCCGGCAGCTTCTAGGCGCCGCTCGAGCTTCTCCATGCCGGCTTCGGTCAACGTCACCGTGCGCTGCTTCTCGTCGACCTCGTAGTCGGTCTTGTCGAGCGCCGGGATATAGCTGTCGATGGTGTTGTAGAATTCGGAGCGGTCGTCGAGCGGGCCGGAAATGATCAGCGGCGTGCGCGCCTCGTCGATCAGGATGGAGTCCACTTCGTCGACGATGGCGTAGATGTGCCCGCGCTGGACCATGTCCTCCATGCGGTACTTCATGTTGTCGCGCAGATAGTCGAAGCCGAGCTCGTTGTTGGTGCCGTAGGTGACGTCGCACTCGTACTGCCGCTTGCGTTCCGCGTCGTCGAGGCCGTGCACGATGACGCCGACGCTGAGCCCGAGGAATTTGTAAATCTGCCCCATCCATTCGGCGTCGCGCTTGGCGAGATAATCGTTGACGGTGACGACGTGCACGCCGCGGTCGGCGAGCGCGTTGAGATAGACCGCAAGAGTGGCGACCAGCGTCTTGCCCTCGCCGGTCTTCATCTCGGAGATCTTGCCTTCGTGCAGCACCATGCCGCCGATGAGCTGGACGTCGAAGTGACGCTGGCCGAGCGTGCGCTTGCCGGCCTCGCGCACCGTGGCGAAAGCGGGCACCAGGATGTCGTCGAGCGTCGCGCCTTCGGCCAGTTGCTTCTTGAACGCGTCGGTCCGTGCGCGTAACGCCTCGTCGGAGAGCTGCTCCAGCTCGGCTTCCAGGGCATTGATGGCGGCGACCTGAGGTCGATAGGCGCGGATGCGCCGGTCGTTGGAGGAACCGAACAGCTTGCGAGCGACAGCGCCGATCATCGCATCATCCTTCCACTTTCGGGCCGCGCCACGGAGCTGTTTGATCAAGCACGATCTTTGCCGAAAACCGGTATCCACTTTTCGGGATCATGCTGTTTCCTGCGCATGATCTCTCCGAAAACCGGTATCCACTTTTCGGGATCATGCTCTAAGTTCCTCGCTCGGTTCCCCGCGATCGGCGCGTGGCCAACCGGCGGAAAATGCAGCGCTATTTAAGGCTTCTGCACGGCGACAGGGGGCGCCTCGGATTATGGTCGAGACATAGGAGGGGGTGGTTTTGTTGTCAATGCGAGGCGTCCCTTCACGCCCTCGTTAGGCGGCACGTCGATTCTGCCATTGCCAAGCGGGGGCGTTTCGGCGAGTGTCCGCGCCGAAATCGCGCCTGAGAAAGGCAAATTGCCCCCTTCACCCAGAGGATCGCGTTCCATGGCCTGCACTCGCCCGTCCGTCTGCCGCGCGCTCGCCGCGCTGGCAATTGCCGCGTTTCTATGCGTGCCGATCAATGCGCCGCGAGCGCAGGATAATGACCCGGTGGTCGCGCGCGCCAACGGCGTCGATATCCGCCAGAGCGACCTCGCCTTCGCCGAAGAGGAGATCGGGGGCAACATGCCGAACCTGCCCCCGGAACAGAAGCGCGATTATCTCATCAACTATCTTGCCGACGTGGTCGTGTTGTCGCAGGCCGCCGAGCAGCAGAAGCTGGGCGATCGCGCGGACGTCAAGCGCCGGCTCGCCTTCGACCACAACCGGCTGCTGATGGAGGCGCTGCTGCAGGATGCCGGCCGCGCCGCGCTGTCGGACGAGGCGGAACACAAGGTGTATGACGAGGCCATCAAGCAGGTGGCCAACGAGGAGGAGGTGCGCGCGCGCCATATCCTCGTGCCCACCGAGGACGAGGCCAAGGCGATCCTCGTGGAACTGAAGAACGGCGCCGATTTCGCCACCCTCGCCAAGGAAAAGTCGAAAGACCCGGGCGCGGCCGAAGGCGGCGACCTCGGCTATTTCACCAAGGAGCAGATGGTGCCGGAATTCGCTGCGGTCGCCTTCAAGCTCGACAAGGGCCAGGTCTCCGATCCGGTGAAGACGCAATTCGGCTGGCACATCATCAAGGTCGAGGACAAGCGCATCAAGCCGACCCCGACGTTCGATCAGGTCAAAGCCCAGATCGAAAATTATGTCGCGCATCGCGCCCAGGCGCAGCTGGTCGACAATTTGCGTAAAACCGCCACCATCGAGCGGTTGGACAAGCCGGCGGCGCCGCCCGCGGCGGATCCTTCGCTCAATCCCGCCGCGCCGGCGAAGAAGTAGTCAGCCCGACGCCGACACTGTAGTTTGCCGTCATGCCTAAGACGACCGCCTGTGGCGGTCGTGGAAATGACGTCGGAGAATGCCATGAAGCTGGAAGGCGGATGCTATTGCGGCGCCGTGCGCTACGTCGCCGAAGGCAAGCCGATGCTGAGGGCGCAATGCCACTGCCGCGAATGCCAATATATCAGCGGCGGCGCTCCCAACATGTTTCTTCTGATGCCGCCCGACGGCTTCCATTA
>JBKQKS010000226.1:0-2558 GCA_052147395.1 Roseiarcus sp. | reverse complement strand
GATTGAACGAAGCCGCTAGCGCGGCGTGGCCGGCGAGGTTTGTTGAGCGGTTCCTGCCTGAGAGAGGATGTGGATGTTGAAGCCCATCCCTCAGACAGGAGCCACCGATGGCCGAGTTGAGCCCTCTTCGCCGCCGCATGATCGAGGACATGACGATCCGGAACATGTCGCCGGCGACACAGCGATCCTACATCAGCGCGGTTTCGAAGTTCAGCCGGTATTTCGGCCGCTCGCCGGACAAACTGACGCTGGACGACGTCCACGCCTTTCAGGTCCATCTCGTATCGACGGGCATTTCGTGGCCTGGGCTGAACCAGATCGTCTGCGCCTTGCGTTTCTTCTACGGCGTCACGCTCGGCGAGGCAGCCGTCCCCGAGCGCATCCCTTACGCGCGGGAGCCGCGCAAGCTGCCGATCGTGCTCAGCGCCGATGAGGTCGTGCGATTTCTCGAAGCCGTTTCGAGTCTGAAGAGCCGCGCCGCGCTGGCGACAGCCTATGCGGCGGGACTGCGGGCCTCGGAGGTCGCGGGGCTTCGGGTCGAGGATGTCGACAGCGGCCGTGGCGTCATTCTGGTGCGTCACGGCAAGGGCGCGAAGGACCGCAACGTGATGCTGTCGCCGCAGCTTCTCGGCATCCTGCGCACGTACTGGCGACTCGCCAGGCCAAAGACGTTTCTGTTCCCGGGCCGCGACGACGCTCATTCGATTGATCCAACCGTGCTGCACGCGGCCTGCCGGTCGGCGGTCAAGGCGGCGGGGCTGACGAAGCGCGTTACTTTGCATACGTTGCGCCACAGCTTCGCGACGCATCTGCTGGAGAACGGAACCGACATCCGGATCATCCAGGTTCTGCTCGGCCACAACAATCTGTCGTCGACGGCGCGCTACACGCAGGTCGCGACCCATACGATCCGCGCGACCCAAAGCCCGTTCGATCGTCTGACCCTGGAAGTCACTCCGCCCAGTTAAGCGCCCGTGGCCGGGAGCGGGCCTGGCGTTCGCCTCGAGGTCGCTGACGTTCTGCGTCGGCATGGCGACGCCTATCGTTTGGCCCACGCCGGACACTTGGGCCGCGTCGAACGGCGTGTGATGAGCGCGATCGTTGCGTGTCGCACAGCCGCGCTCGGGGGTCACATCGAGGCGTGCGACGACTGCGGCGTGGCGCGCGTCGCCTACAATTCCTGTCGTAACCGCCATTGCCCGAAGTGTCAGGGCGTGGCGCGGGCGCAATGGCTTGCCGCACGCCAGGCCGAACTTCTGGCGGTTCCCTATTTCCACGTCGTGTTCACATTGCCCGCGCCGATCGCCGCCATCGCGTTCCAGAACAAGGCCGTCGTCTACGCGATCCTGTTCGCGGCGTCGGCCGAAGCGATGACGACGCTCGCCGCCAATCCGCGCAGGCTCGGCGCACAGATCGGCGTCGTCGCTGTTCTGCACACATGGGGGCAGACGCTGACGCATCATCCACACGTGCATTGCGTCGTGCCAGGCGGCGGTCTCTCGCCCGATGGGACGCGCTGGGTCGCTGGGCGGCCGAACTTCTTTCTCGCCGTCAAGCCGCTCGCAAAACTCTTCCGCCGCCTTTTCCTCGAACGCTTGCAAAAGGCCTTCGACGTCGGCGCCCTGAGGTTCTTTGGCGACCTCGTACACCTCGCTGAACCCCTGAGCTTCCACGCCCTCGCCGCCCATATGCGCCGCGCCGCTTGGGTCGTCTACGCCAAGAAGCCTTTCGGTGGGCCCGCCCAAGTCCTCGCCTATCTCGGGCGCTACACCCATCGCGTCGCCATCGCCAACAGCCGCATCCAAGACTGCGATGACGATCATGTCGCCTTTGCCTGGAAGGACTACCGCGACGGCGGCGCCGTCAAGACCATGTGTTTGAAGCCCGACGAGTTCATCCGGCGCTTCCTACTCCACGCCTTACCCGACGGCTTCCATCGCATTCGCCACTTCGGATTCCTCGCCAATGGCCACCGAACGCAAAAGCTCGCCCTCTGTCGCTCGCTCCTGACCGACGGGGGCGAACCGACGCCGCGCGGAAAGATAGAATCGCCAACATCCGCGCCGAGCGAAACCGTCGACCTTGATCCTCCGCCCTGTCCGGAATGCGGAGGAGTTATGAGGATCATCGCCGACCTTCCCCGCGGCGGCCAACGGCCTCGGTCCAAGAGGTCGCCGTTTTGGTGCGACACTTCATGAGCGCGACTATGAGGATCCCACCGACAATCTCGCTTCGCGTCTCTCCCACCGCGCCGCCAATTGGAGGCCGTCGAAGCGATTTGCGCCCTCACGGCGTCGCGGCCTGCATCCCACGCCATTGGCGCGCGCTCCCCGCGCGAGCGAACCCCGATTTGCTTCCGATCGCTCGTCAAAACGATCACGCTCGCCTCGCTTGGCTGCAAGCCGGAGCGACGACAATCCGAAGCTGCCCGGCACAAAACCCATAGCGCCGCCAGCGCGAACCTCCCCGCGCCTTCGTTCAATCCGGCTTCAATGAGGTCCGCTCCCGGAGCGCGCGCAGTTTCGCGCCGCGGACCTCACAGAAGCCTCTAGATTCCC
>JBKQKS010000225.1:0-9094 GCA_052147395.1 Roseiarcus sp. | reverse complement strand
CGCCTCCGGCTGCTCCCCACCCCGCCTCACGGCGACGCAGTTGCCTTCGGCTACACGGTTACGACACTCCATGACGGGGACTCGCACCCCGCCGACAACGCGGAATCACAGACGCACTGGATGGCCGGGACAAGCCCGGCCATGACGGAATCGCCTCGGTAACCCGCCCCCGCTTGCCAGCGCCTTCGCCCCGCGGCAAAAGCCCCGCCATGCTGCACATCAACGACCTCAGCTACCGCATCGGCGAGCGGCTCATCATCGATCATGCGACGGTGGCGCTGCCGACCGGGGCGCATGTCGGGCTCGTCGGGCGCAACGGAGCGGGCAAGACCACGTTGTTCCGGCTCATCGCCGGCGAGCTTCCCGCCGAATCGGGGTCGACGCATCTGCCGAGGTACGCGCGCATCGGGCGGGTCGAGCAGGAGGCGCCGGGCGGGCCTGAGAGCCTCATCGATTTCGTGCTCGCGGCCGACGTCGAGCGCGCGGCGCTGATCGCGGAAGCCGAGACCGCCGACGATCCCGAGCGCATCGCCGACATTCAGACCCGGCTCGCCGACATCGACGCCCATGCGGCGCCGGCGCGCGCCGCCCGCATTCTGGCCGGCCTCGGCTTCGACGAGGCGGCGCAGGGGCGCGCGCTCGCGGAATTTTCCGGCGGCTGGCGGATGCGCGTCGCGCTCGCCGCGGTGTTGTTTGCTCAACCCGATCTGCTGCTGCTCGACGAGCCGACCAACTATCTCGACCTCGAGGGCGTGCTGTGGCTGGTCGATTATCTCAAAACCTATCCGGCGACGGCGCTCGTCATCAGCCACGACCGCGACCTGCTCGACGACGTCGTCGATCACATCCTGCATCTCGAGCGCGGCAAGCTGACATTATGGAGCGGCGGCTACAGCCAGTTCGAGCGCCAGCGCGCCGAACAGGCGGCGCTGATGGGGAAAACGGCGAAGAAGGTCGAAGACAAGCGCAAGCATCTGCAGGCCTTCGTCGACCGCTTCCGCGCCAGCGCCACCAAAGCCCGCCAGGCCCAGTCGCGCCTCAAGATGCTGGCGCGGCTGGAGACGGTCGCCGTCGCGATCGACGACAGCGTGGCGCCGTTCCAATGGCCGCCGATCGCCAAGAAGCTGAGCCCGCCGATCGTCACGCTGGAGAAGGCGGGCGCGGGCTACGACGGCCGGGCGGTGCTGAGCCGGCTCGATCTCACGCTGCTGCCCGACGACCGCATCGGCCTCCTCGGCGCCAATGGCAACGGCAAGTCGACGTTCGCCAAACTGATCGGCGGCCGGCTCCCTGTCATGTCCGGCAAAATGACGCGTTCGCCGAAACTCGAGGTCGGGTTCTTCGCCCAGCATCAGGTCGACGATCTCGACGCTTCCGGCACGCCCTACACCCATGTCGCCGACTTTATGCGCGGCGAAAAAGAGGCTTTTATACGCGCGCGCGTCGCGCAGATAGGTTTTTCCGGAGGGCGCGCCGACACGGGCGTAGGCCAGCTTTCGGGCGGCGAGAAGGCGCGGCTGTTGATGGGGCTCGCGACCTTCGACGGTCCGCAATTGTTGATCCTCGACGAGCCGACCAACCATCTCGATATCGACAGCCGCGCCGAGCTCATCGACGCGATCAACGATTACGAAGGCGCCTGCATCCTGATCTCCCACGACAAGCGGCTGTTGGAAGCCTGCGCCGACCGGCTGTGGCTGGTCGCCAAGGGCACGGTGCGCGCTTATGACGGCGACCTCGACGATTACGCCAAGGACGTGCTCGCCAAGACCACTCCGCCGCCCCGCCCGGCCAAACCCGCTGATGTCGAGGAGGCGCCGCCAAAAACCCGCCGCGACGCGGGCAAGCTCACGAGAGAGATCGCCGCGCTGGAGGCGCGGATGGAGAAATTCCAGGACCTCATCCGCCGCGTCGACGAGGCGCTGGCCGCCGCGGGCGCGAGCAGCGGCGCCGACCCGAAGACGGCGGCGCTCGCCGGGCAGCGGGCCGAGCTCGAGCGCGCGCTCACCGCGGCGGAGGAGGCGTGGCTCGAATTGTCGGCGGAGGCGGAGAGCTGAAGAAGCGGTCGCGACAGGATCGAAGCGAAGCCTCGGGCCGCGAACGGTCGAGCGCGCGGCGTCCGCGCCTCACGCCTGCGACATTCGCGCAATGTCGATGTTCATGATCCAGCCGATGACCGGGGCGTTCGCCGCGCCGCTCTGTGTCACCATCACGTCCTGCGCGCCCTTCACCGCCTCCATCGCCGTCTTGGCGTCCGCGAGGCTCTGATCGACGCCGACGAAGGCGACGGTGTTCTTGATGAAATCGGCGTAGGTCCTTGGCGGCGTCGCCGCAGCAACGTTCGCGGCGATCAACAGCCCGACCGCGCCATTCTCCTGCAAGAGCTGCGGATTGGTTCTCAGATTGCCGGCCAGCAGTTCCATCCAGATCGAACGGTGCATGACGGCGACGAACTTCCCGTCGGCGTCGAGGAACGCGAGACGCGAGACGCGGTCGTTGTTGGCGCCCTGGGCGGCGTATTTGGCGTCGACGTCTTTCAGCGGGATTGTTTCCAGCGACCCGCCCTGTGGGAGCTTGTAAGCAACCATCCGCGCGAGCGGCAGCATCGCCGCCTTGACCGGCGTCGCCTTCAGCCGCTCCTGGCCGGCGGAAAAGGATTCGCGCGTCGACTGCGCCGCGGCGCGATAGCTCTCGTTGGTGAAATAGAATGCGATGACGGTGCCGACCCAGGTCGCGAACACCGGCAGCACCGAGTTGAACACGCCGCTGAGCACGACGTCGATCTTGTCTTGCAGAGTCTTGTTCTGCATCGAGAGCGACGAGAATTCCAGGATCAGCGCCAGCGCGAGCACGATTATGGCGGCGCTGCCGATCGCGAGCACGATCGGCGCGATGCGGCTGCGAATCGCCGCATCCGCGTCGGCCGGGGAAGTCGGTTTGGCGTCCGGCGAGGTCAGCGGCGACAGCGCGAAGCGGACGATCGCCGCGACCGCGAACGCCAGCCCAACGGCGAAGCCGAGCTTGACGAGCGTCAACCAATCCGACGCGGCGTTGGGCGCCGAGAGAAACATCACGAACAACCAGACGCCGGTCGCCAGAGCGGCAAGCGCCGCGGCCCAGGATGCGACGAGCTTGCGATCCATGGTCGCGCCCCCCCGAAAATCGAATGGTTGCAAACGCCGATTTCGGTCCGCCCCGCCATCGAGATCCGCGGGCGGTCGCGTCGCGATTATGGGCGCGTCAGGGTTTTTTGTCGAGCGCGCCTTTGCAGCAACTCGGCGGCGGCTCTCGCGGGCGTGTAGGGCCTCCGCCAGCGCCCTGGCGCCGGCGTAGACATAGCGCCGACTCCGCCGCAATCGGATCGGTTGTCGAGAAAAAATGCGCGCAATCGGTATCATGTCCCCTTAGCCCAGGGCCTACGTTCGCGAGCGCCCCGCGGCTATACTCAGCGCGACTACCAGCGAACGGAGCGGGAGATGAACGACGTTGTCGCCATTATGCGCGCTGCAGACTTCGCCGCGCGCAAGCACACGCATCAGAGGCGCAAGGGCGAGCTCGCGGAGCCGTACCTCAACCATCTCGTCGAGGTCGCTGATCTGGCCGCGGAGGCGACCGACGGCCAGCCGGAGATCGTCGCCGCCGCCCTGCTGCATGACGCGGTCGAGGACCAGGGCGTGACGCTCGACGAAATCGCCGCGACGTTCGGGGCCCCGGTCGCGTCGCTCGTCGCCGAGGTGAGCGACGACACGAGCCTGCCGAAAGCGGAGCGCAAGAGGCTGCAGATCGAACACGCCGCCGAGAAGAGCCCGGGCGCCTGCGTCATCAAGCTCGCCGACAAGACGAGCAACCTGCGCGCCATCGCCTCGAGCCCGCCGCGCTGGTCGATCGAGCGCAAACGAGACTATATCGATTGGGCGAGCGCGGTCGTCGCCCGGCTGCCGATTAGGCCGGCCGGTCTGCTGGCCCAATTCGACGAAGCCGTGCATCGGGCGCGGCAGAGCCTCGAGCAACAACGCTGAGGCGCCTCGCCGCAGCGGCGCGCTCACCGCAGCGCCGCCCTCGCCGTCGCGACGCCGTACGGTAGCGCGATTCCCGAACTGCTGGGACCGTCATCGCGAGCGCAGCGAAGCCAAATCGTGCAGCGCGCTAGCGCGGCCTCGGCGAAAACCCGGCGGCGGCCTCGAGCTCTGTTACCGCCGCGTCGAGCGCCTCGGCGCCGGTGTAAAGATGGCCGATCAGCCCCGCCGCCTCGGCGCCGGCGACGTTCTTGGCGCTGTCGTCGATGAACAGAGCCGAGCCCGGCTCGACGCCGAGCCGCGCGAGACAGCGCAAATAGACAATCGGGTCGGGCTTGCGCGCGGAAAACTGGGCGGAGACGAAAATGCGCGGCCCGAAGATCGGCCTGAGCTCGGGGAAAAAGGCGTCGATGGTCTCGAGCACCAGCAGGTTGTTGTTGGTGAGCACGGCGAGCGTGTAGTTTTCGCCGAGACGGGCGGCGAGCGCGAGGGCCTCGGGAAGCGGCGCGATCGCGGCGCGCTGGGCTTCGATCCATTGCTCGCGCCTCAGCGCGAATCCGAGCCGCTCGCCGAACTCCCCGAGGTAGGCTTCGGCGGAGAACGCGCCCTCGTCGCCGCGGTCCTCGAAGCCGGAGCGCCAGATCGCCGCCTCGACGAAATCCGGCGTCCGTCCGCTGATTGCCGCGAGCGTGGCGATGCGCGCCGCACGGTCGTAGCGGCAGAGCACGTCGTTCATGTCGAAGAGCAGCGTCGACAGCATGCGCGCGCCTCCCCGAGGGCTCGACAGGTCCCGGCCATCGTAGCAAAATTCGAGCCTTCCTGCCGCCCGCGCGTGTCATCATAGCGTCGCCTCAGCGCGCGAAAGGACCCGTCCATGGCGTCGCTGCGACAAGCCGAATTCTTGCGCGCCGAGCGGGGCGCCCATGGGCGTCGTGGTCGCGGCGCGACGCGCCTCGCCGTTCTGCTGCTCGCGCCTTCGCTCGTGTTCCTCATCGGCTTCGTCTACTGGCCGGTCGCGCTGGCGATCATCCAGTCGCTGTCGCTGACGCGGCTCGGCGAGAGCGGCGGCTGGGGTTTTGCCAATTATGCGCGGCTCATCGCCGATCCGCATTTTTCCCGCGCCGTCGGCAACAATCTGATCTACGCCGCGGGCACGATATTGCCCTCGATCCCGCTCGCCCTCGCCTTCGCGCTCGCGCTTTCCGAATCCTCTGAGATCGCCGCCGTTCTGCGCGCGCTCGTCGCGGCGCCGCTGCTGATCCCGCTGGTCGCCGCGTCGTCGCTGTTCGCCTTCATCTATCTGCCGGGCGGCGGCCTCATCGATTTCTACCTCGCCAAGATCGGCGTCACAGAGGCGCACAACTGGCTCGGCGCGCCGGCGACCGCGCTCGCCGCGGTGATCGCCGTGACGGTGTGGAAGAACACCGGCTACTACATGCTGTTCTTTCTCGCCGGGCTCGCGACCATTCCCGCCGAGCTCGTCGAGGCGGCGCGGCTCGACGGCGCCGGCGCTTTCGCCCGGCTCTGGCACGTCACGCTGCCGCTGCTCGGGCCGACTTTCGGCTTCATCGCGCCGATCGCGCTCATCAATGCGCTGACCCAGATCGACCATGTCGTCACGCTGACCCAGGGCGGGCCGGACGATTCCACCAATCTCGTCCTCTACTACATCTATCAGCAGGCGGTGCAGAACAGCGACAATGGCCTCGGCGCGGCGGCGACGATCGTCAGCGTCGCCGGGCTGATGGCGGCGATTGCGTTCGCCCGCGCCGCGCTCGAACGGAACATCCACTATGCGAGTTGAGCGCTGGCGCCTCGGCCTCGTCGCCGCCGGCGCCGGGGCGCTCTTCTGGGCGACGCCGTTCGCCTGGATGCTGGTCGCCTCGTTACGCGAAGGCCTGCCCGCCGACATCGCCTCGCTCACGCCTTCCGGGCCGTTCTCGCTCGGCAATTTCGCTTCCGCCTGGCAGAGCGGGCCGTTCCTCGTCTGGTACGTGAACACCTTGCTCATGTGTTTCGGCATTCTCGGCGTGCAGCTCGTCACCATCACGCTCGCCGGCTATGCGTTCGCGCGGCTCGAGTTCCCGGGCCGAGAGCTGGTGTTCGCCGGCTTTCTCGCGCAACTGCTGCTGATCCCGCCGCTGCTGATCGAGCCCAACCTCACGACGCTGGCGCGCCTCGGGCTCTACGATTCGTTGATCGGCGTGATGGCGCCTTATTTCGCCTCCGCTTTCGGCGTGTTCCTGATGCGCCAGACTTTCCGCTCGATTCCGATCGATTTCGAGGAGGCGGCGCGGCTCGATGGCGCCGGCCCGCTCGCCATCGTCTGGCATGTGCTCGCGCCGATGGCGCGACCGGCGTTCGGCGCCTTCGCCATCGTCTCCATCACCGCGCACTGGAACGAGTTCCTGTGGCCGCTCATCGTGCTCTCGTCGCCGAGAAATCAGGTGCTCACCGTCGGGCTCGCGTCCTTCGCTTCGGGCGCGGAAGCCGGCTCCGACTGGGGCACGCTTGCCGCCGGCACGCTGATGGTCGGCGCGCCGCTGCTCATCGTGTTCGCCGTGTTCCAGCGGCAGTTCATCGCCGGCCTCACCGCCGGCGGCCTCAAATAGGAGTTCTCATGTCGCTCAATCGCAGACAGTTGATGATCGGCGCCGCCGCCGCGTCGCTCGCCACCAACGTCGCCCGCGCGGCGCCGGCGGAAATCGAAATGTTCTTTCCCGTGCCGGTGCAGGGCGCGCTCGCCAATCAGATGCAGAAGCTGATCCAGCGCTTCAACAGCGAGCATCCCGACATTGCAGTTACCGCCGCCTACACCGGCTCCTATGACGACACCAATTTGAAGACCCGCGCCGCCATCAAGGCCGGCAAGCCGCCGGCGCTGGTCATCATGTCCGCCAATTTCGTGCGCGAATACGTGATCAACAACGAGCTCGACTCGTTCGACGATCTCATCAGCGCCGGCGGCGAGAAGCCGCAAAAATTCTTCGAAAAGTTCTGGGCGCCGCTGCGGCCCAACGCCATCATCGACGGCGAGGTCTATGGGCTGCCGTTCCAGAATTCGACGCCCCTGCTCTACTACAGCGTCGCTGCGTTCGAGGACGCCGGGCTCGATCCCGAGCATGCGCCTCAGACCTGGAGCGAGTGGTTCGACGCCTGCCGCAAGCTGACGAAGCCCGACGGCTCGCGTTATGGCCTGATGTTCCCCGGCACGTACGATTATTGCGGCTGGTTGATCTCCGGCCTCGTGATGGCGAACGGCGGCCAATACTACAACCACGACTTTGGCGGCGAGGTCTATTACGACGCCCCCTCGACCATCGGCGCGCTAAGATTCCTCGATGCGCTGATCAATGGCGCCAAGGCCGTTCCCGCCGGCGTCTCCGACGCCAACGCCTGCACGACGGCGCTGTTTTCCGGCCGCACCGGCATGATGATGCTGTCGACCGGCTCGCTCGGCTTCGTTCGCGCCAACATGAAGACGCCCTACCGCGTCGCCTTCCTGCCCAAGGGCTTGCGCCGCGCGGCGCCGATCGGCGGCGCGAGCCTCATCCTGCCCAAGGGCAACGCGCCGGAGCGCCGCGCCGCGGCCTGGACGCTGGCGCAATGGCTCACCTCGCCGGAAATCGCGGGCGAATGGAGCCGCTTCACCGGCTATTTCGCTCCCAACAAACTGGCGTATGATCTGACTGAAATGAAACAGTTCCTCCAACAACATCCCGACGCCAAGGTGGCGCTCGACCAGCTCGCCTACGCCGTGCCGTGGTTCGACACGTTCCAGGTCGTCGCGGTGCGCAAGGCGATGGAGGATCAGGCGCAGGCCTTGTTCGCCGGCGCCGTGAAGCCCGCGGACGCCGCTGCGGCCGCGCAGAAGGCCGCCGACGAGCTGTTGAAGCCCTACGTCGTCGAGACCGCCCTCAAATCCTGGAGCTGAACGCCATGATCATCGCCCAGCTCAGCGATCTTCACGTCCGCCCGCGCGGGGAACCCTACAACCGTGTGGGCGAATCCAGCATGCTCGCCGAGCGGGCGTTGCGCGCCTGTCAGCGCCTGCGGCCCGCGCCGGACGCGCTGATCCTCACCGGCGATCTCGTAGACAACGGAAAGCCGGAAGAATATGCCGAGCTCGTCAAGCTCATCCGCCGCTACGCGCCCGGCGGCGCGCATGGGATCCCCGGCAATCACGACCGGCGCGCCGCTCTGATCGAGGCGCTCGCGCCGCCGGTGGCCGCGACCGGCTTCGTCGATTACGCGGTCGATCTCGGCGCGGCGCGTCTCGTCATGCTCGACAGCCTGGTCGAGGGGGAAGGTTACGGAACGCTGCGCGACAGCCAGCTCGACTGGCTCGACGCGACGCTCGCCGAGCGGGCGAAGACGCCGACGATGGTCGCGCTGCATCACCCGCCGTTCGCGACCGGCATCCGCGGCATGGACGCGATCGGGCTCACCAACGCAGAGGCCTTCGCCGCGGTGATCTTGCGCCACCCGCAAGTGGAGCGCATCGTCTGCGGCCATTGCCACCGCCAGATCGTCGCCCGTGTGGGACATGCGATCGCCACCGTCGCGCCCTCGACCGCGGTCGCGGTCACGTTCGATCTGAGCGAGGACGCCGCTGCGACATTCGTCAAGGAGCCCCCGCAGTTCACCGTGCACCTGTGGAGCGCGGCGACCGGCTTCGTCAGCCACACGGTGTTCGTCGAGGATTTCGAGGGGCCGTATCCGTTTTTGAGCTTTGGCTGAGCGGCGCGACCCGCCGGGCGCCTTGTCAGACGAAGCCGGGGCAACGTCTCAGTTTGAATTTCGCGTTTCGACCCTTTGCGGACATCGCTCACGGGGTAGAAATCCAGAAATCTGCGCCGCGCGGCGTGGCCCGATTTGACGGAAAGGAGCTTATGCGGCTTGGGAGCGCGAGCACATGCATTATATCAGCCGTGCATACCGCGCGCGATCCGTTCACACTTGATCAATTCCGAGGCTGTGGAGGACACTCACATGACGAATGACCAGGAGCGATTCGATGAACACCTAGATCTCAGGGCACCATCGCAATTGTTTCACTACACAGACCAAAGCGGCTT
>JBKQKS010000224.1:0-3738 GCA_052147395.1 Roseiarcus sp. | reverse complement strand
GACGACGAAGGGGTGATGGGCCTCGACGCCCGGGCGCTGGAGCGGGCCGAGGCGCACGCCGTCGTCGACCGGATTGCCGACGAGGCGCGGCGAGTGGGAATCGACGCCCGGGCGATGACGAGGAAAGGCGCCAACCCCGCGGACGCGATCCTTGCCCTCGCCGACGAGATCGGCGCCGCGATGATAGTCGTCGGCCGGCGCGGCCGTCGCGGTTTTGCGCGCGGCAGCCTCGGGCGGACGACGGCGCGGGTGATCGGCGCCGCGCGCTGCCCGGTCATCGTCGCGCCGCGCGCGGCTCAGCTTTGGACGCGCAGGATTGTTCTCGCCGTCGATGGTTCTGCGGCCAGCGAGGCGGCGGCGCAGGGCCTCGGCCGCGATTCCGCCGCGTCGGGTCCGCCGATCGTCGTGTTGTCGGTGGAGGTGCCGCGCCATAGCGCGGGGCGTCGCGCGGAAGCGGCCCGCATCGTCGAACGCACGGTCGCCGCGTTGCGCGCCGCCGGACGCGAAGCCGAGGGCCTGCTGAGGACCGGCTCGGCCGCGGACGAGATCGTGCGGGCGGCCTCGGACTTGGATGCGGATCTCGTCGTGCTCGGCAGCGAAGGCCGCACCGCGCTCGGGCGCGCTATGCTCGGCAGCAACAGCCAGGCGGTGGTCAGCCGGGTCGCCTGTGCGGTCATGGTCGTCACCGCCCGCATGGCTCAGGGGCTCGCGCGCTCTCAGGCCTCCGCGTCCGATTCGTCCGCCGCCGGGCCGAAGAGGACTTGAACGGCATGCCGCACAGGGGACTGGCGCACGTCGAACGGCATTCTCTGCGGGGTCGGTTTGTCGCCTGGAGGGCGCGGACGCGCCACGCGTTGCGCCATGCGCCGCTCGCCTTGCCGATTCTCGCCGCGCTGGCCGGCGTCGCCGCCGGCCTCACCGTCGCTCTGCTGCACGAATCGGCCAAGGCGCTGCACGAGGTGGTGTTCGACCTGCCGCCGGGCGTGAGTCTGAGCAGCGGCGCTCACGTCGACTGGCGGCGCGTCGCGCTGATGCCGATCGCCATCGGACTCCTGACCGGCATCGGCATGACCGCCATGCGCCGGCTCTGGCCGGAGGAGACGGTCGACCCGATCGAGGCCAACGCCCTGTTTGGCGGAAAAATGTCGTTCTGGTCGAGCGTGCGGCTCGTCGTCGCCACGCTCGGCGCCAATGCGGCGGGGGCCGCGGTCGGCATGGAGGCCGCCTACAGCCAGATCGGCGCGGCGATTTTTTCCAGCCTCGGCCAGCGGTTGAAGCTGAGGCGCGGCGATCTGAGGCTGCTCACCGCCGCCGGCGCGGGCGGCGCCATCGCCGCCGCGTTCAATGCGCCGCTGGCCGGCGCCTTCTACGCTTTCGAGCTCGTGCTCGGCTCCTACACCCTCGGCGCCTTGGGGCCGGTGTGTCTGGCGGTGGTCACGGCGACGCTCACGCTGCGCGAGACGCTCGGCGACGAAAAGATGTTCGCGTTGCCGCATGTGGCGAGCGCCGTGCAGCTCTGGGAATACGCGCCCTTCGCGGCGATTGGCCTCGCCGCGGGGCTCCTCGGCATCGGCGTCATGCAGCTCGTCACGCTGTTCGACAAGCTGCTCCGACGCTCGGGAACGCCGGCATGGGCGCGGCCGGCCGTCGGCGGCCTCGTGGTCGGGATGTTCGGGCTCGTCGCGATCCAGGCGCTGGGCAGCGGCCACGGCGCTATCCGCGCCGATTTTGCGATGAACTGGCCGCTGGCGATGCTCGCCATGCTGCTCACGATCAAGATACTGGCCTGCGCGGCCTCGCTGGGGGCGGGCTTTCGCGGCGGGCTGTTTTCCACATCGCTGTTGATGGGCGGCCTGCTCGGCGCGCTGGCGGGCCGGCTCATCGCAACCGTCATCCCGTTGTCGACCGCGCATCTGCAGACCTTCAGTCTCGTCGGCATGGGCGCGATGGGGACGGCGATCATCGGCGCTCCGATCACCATGACGGCGCTGACCCTGGAAACGACCGGCGACGCGGTGGCGACGTTCGGCGTGCTGACGGGCGTGGTCGTCGCCTCGACCTTGGTCCGCCAGACGTTTGGTTACAGTTTCGCCACATGGCGGTTCCATCTGCGCGGCGTCGCGATCCGCGGCGCCCACGACGTCGGTTGGCTGGACGAACTCACCGTCGGCCGGCTGATGGATCGCGAGCCGCACGCCTTCCCGCAAACGATGCCGCTCGCCGATTTCCGCCGCGCCGCGCCGCTGGGCAGCGCCGCCCGCGCGTTCCTCGTCGACGACGAGGGGCGATACGTCGGCGCGATCGAAATCGCCACCGCCCACGATCGCGAGCTCGACGACGCCGCAACGCTGCTGGTGGTCGGCGAAATGGCTCACGGCGGCGACTGGGCGTTGACCGTCGTCGATCCGATTCGAGCCGCGCTGACCCGGTTCGGGAGCGCCGAAACCGACATTTTGCCGGTCGTCGAATCCAGCGCCAACCCCCGCCTGATCGGCACGCTCCGCGAGGCGCACGCGCTCAGGCGCTTCGCCGAAGAGATGCAGCTGCGGCGCAGCGACGAGCTCGGCGAGCCGAACGTTTACTCCGACGCCAGCGAATAGCGCGGGGGGCCGTAGCAGGCGCGTCGATCACGCTGAACTGGCGGGCCTCGCCTTCGCCCCGCCCCGGGCCTCGTCGATTGTCGACGGCTTTGCCGCCGAGAGAATTCGATACTGACAGCCGCTGCGCGAATGGCAATGCCGCGATCGACGGCGCCACCGACCCTGTGGTTTCGGGGACGGGGTTTCCGAAAGGGCCGACGCGGCGGTGGGTGGGGGGAAAGAACCTCGGGCAACGCGGCGAAACGCCTTGTCCGTCGCTCGGCACAGAGGCATGTTGGCGGCGGCGGTCGATCGGGTCGGGGCATGGCCGAGGTCTTCATTTCCTACAGCCAGAAGGATCGCGCGCGGGTCGCGCCGATTTCCGCTGGGCTGCAGGAACTCGGGGTCGACGCCTGGTACGACCGCGAGATTTCCGCGGGCGAAAGTTTTGGCGCCGTCATTCGCGCCCGCCTCAAAGAGGCCAAGGCGGTCATCGTTTGCTGGAGCCCCGAAGCGGCGGCTTCGGATTGGGTCGACTCCGAGGCCGACTATGCCCGCGAACTCGGCAGTTACGTCCCCATCTTCGTTGCGCCCTGCGCGCTGATGCCGCCGTTCAACCGCATCCATACCGACGATCTGTCGAAATGGCAGGGCGCGCTCGGCGACCCCGTCTGGCTCAAGCTCGTCGACCGTATCGCGCGGCTGATCGGCCGTGAAGGCGTCGCCGCCGGCGCGCGGGCGCTCGCGGCGGGCGACGACGCGACGAAATACGCATTCGCGCGCCGCTATCCCGACGAGCCGCTGGCGCAAAAAATCTGGGCGGGCGCCGAAGCGCGGCTCAGGAGCGAATTTGCGAGCCGACTCGCCGAAGCGCGTACTGCGGCGAAGGCGAAGATCGATGCCGACCGAGGCGCGCGCGAAGCGCGTCTCAGCGCCGCGACGCCGGCCTTCGAGGCCTGGCTAGCCGGCGAGCGGCGCGGGTCGGCGACGGCGGAGAAGCCCGATCCGCTCCGGCTCGTCGAGCCGGAGGCGGACGGCGGCGACAAGGCGCTGCGCGAAACCATCGACGCCCTCTCCAGCGCGCTGGCGGAGGCCAACGCGAGAGTCGGAGAGCTCGACGAAAAGAAGGCCGAGGCCGCGCGCCTCGCTGGCGAATTGG
>JBKQKS010000223.1:0-7476 GCA_052147395.1 Roseiarcus sp. | reverse complement strand
TCCACGCCGACGTTTCGCTTCGAGACGTCGGCGTGGACGCCGACGCTCCTATTTGGACAGCGCATGCAACGCCCGCTCCCCACCCATGGCGCTCGTCCACGCGAATAGCGGACAGGGGGGCATTATACCGAATGCACGAATTAGGTCGCTTCGAATTTCGTGCAGGGGCGGCTTGCCAAGTCCACTATATCTGTTATTCTCGATATATGGATAATACGGAAGTCATAACCGCCCTGGCGGCGCTCGCGCAATCTACGCGGCTCGACACGTTCCGGCTGCTGGTGACGCGCGAGCCCGATGGCGTTCCGGCCGGCGAGCTGGCGCGGCTGATCGAAGTGCCGCAGAACACCATGTCGACGCATCTCGCCATTCTCGCCCGCGCCCGTCTGATCATCGGCGAACGACGGAGCCGTTCGATCATCTATCGCGCCGACCTCGCGCGCTTGCGCGAACTCGCGCTGTTCCTGGTCGAGGATTGCTGCGGCGGGCGCGCCGACCTTTGCGCGCCGCTGATCGCCGATCTCACCCCCTGCTGCCCACCCAAGGAGGACGTACATGGCTGAGCGCATTTTCAACGTGTTGTTCCTGTGCACCGGCAACAGCGGTCGCTCGATCATGGCCGAAGCCATTCTGCGCAAGCTCGGCGGGGCGCGCTTCAACGCCTACTCGGCCGGCAGCCATCCCAAGGGCGCGGTCAATCCCTTCGCCCTGAAAGAGCTGGAAAGGCTAGAGTATCCGACTGACGGCCTGCGCTCGAAGAGCTGGGACGAATTTTCTGGCGCCGACGCTCCTCAGATGGATTTCGTCTTCACCCTTTGCGACGACGCTGCCAGCGAGACTTGTCCGGTATGGCCCGGCCAGCCGATGACCGCCCACTGGGGAATCGAAGATCCGGCCGCGGTCGAAGGAACGGGCATTCAAAAGGAAAGGGCCTTCGTCACGGCGGCGCGCTACATCAGAAACCGGATTTCCGTCTTCGTCCCCTTGCCGATCAAGAGCCTCGACGCCTTGTTGCTGGGAGCGAAATTGCGCGAGATCGGGCGTCTCGAGGGCGCGACGAAGCCTCGCCCCGAGGTCGCATGATGGACGTCATCATCTATCACAATCCCGCTTGCGGAACCTCGCGCAACACGCTGGCGATGATCCGCAATTCCGGCGTCGAGCCCCACATCGTCGAATATCTGAAATGCCCGCCGACGCGGCTGCTGCTGACGCGACTCTTGGCGCGCGCCGATCTCACCGTTCGCGAGGTTCTGCGCGAGAAGGGCACGCCCTATCACGATCTCGGCCTCGGCGATCCCGCGCTCTCCGACGAGGCGTTGCTCGACGCGATCGGGGCGCATCCGATCCTGATGAACCGACCGCTGGTCGTCACGCCGAAGGGCGTGCGGCTGTGCCGTCCGTCCGAAGCCGTGCTCGATCTGCTGCCGCCGCAACGCGGAGAATTCATCAAGGAAGACGGCGAGCGCGTCATCGACGATCACGGGCGGCGCGGCGCCACGGCCTAGGAAACCTCAATGTCCCTGTTCGAACGCTATCTCACAATATGGGTCGCGCTGTGCATCGTTGCCGGCGTGGCGCTGGGCCATCTGGCGCCGGGCGTCTTCCACGTCATCGGCGCGGCGGAAATCGCCAAGGTCAATCTGCCGGTGGCGGCGCTGATCTGGCTGATGATCATCCCGATGCTGATCAAGATCGACTTCGCGGCGCTCAGCGAAGTCGGCCAGCACTGGCGCGGCATCGGCGTGACCCTGTTCATCAACTGGGCCGTCAAGCCGTTCTCGATGGCGGCGCTCGGCGCCTTCTTCATCGGCTATCTGTTTCGTCCCTATCTCCCCGCCGATCAGGTCAGTTCCTACATCGCCGGCTTGATCATTCTCGCCGCTGCTCCGTGCACCGCGATGGTGTTCGTGTGGTCGAATCTCACGCGCGGCGAGCCCCACTTTACCCTGACCCAGGTCGCATTGAACGACACGATCATGGTGTTCGCCTTCGCGCCGATCGTCGGCCTGCTGCTCGGCCTCTCCGCGATAACCGTTCCCTGGAGCACACTGGTGCTTTCGGTCGTGCTTTACATCGTCGCGCCGGTCATCGTGGCGCAACTGCTGCGCCGCCGCGTGCTGACGGCCGGCGGGCCAGCGGCGCTGTCGCGGCTGCTCGCGACCCTGCAACCGGTTTCGCTGGTCGCGTTGCTCGCGACGCTGGTGCTGCTGTTCGGCTTCCAGGGCCAGGAGATCATCGCTCAGCCGCTCATCATCCTGATGCTGGCGATTCCGATCCTCATCCAGGTCTATTTCAACGCCGGCTTCGCGTATCTGTTGAACCGGCTGACGGGCGAACAACATTGCGTCGCCGGCCCGTCGGCGCTGATCGGCGCGAGCAACTTCTTCGAGCTCGCGGTCGCCGCCGCGATCAGCCTGTTCGGGTTCGACTCGGGCGCCGCGCTGGCGACCGTCGTCGGCGTGCTGATCGAAGTGCCTGTCATGCTGTCGGTGGTGTGGATCGTCAACCGCTCGAAGGGCTGGTACGAGAGCGGCGTGAAATCGGAGGCGCGCGCCTCCGCGTCGCCGGCCCGCGGTCAATGAACGATCCCTCGGCTCGCGTCGGCGTGGCGCGCCTCTTTGTCGCCTGCGACGGCGATTATCGGCTTACGGCGCCGGAGCGGGCGTGGCGCCGAAATCCGAAATCCCGTAAAACTATCGCCGGCGGCGTAATCCGAGACGCCGACGGCGCGGCGATGATGGGTGCGCATGTCGGCAGCGACGACCTGAGCCGCGGGTTCGTCGCGCGCAAACCTCGAGGAGGCGTTGATGGCTGTGCCGATCGCAGAACCGGACTTGAAATTGCTGGACGCCTGGTGGCGCGCAGCGAACTATCTCTCCATCGGGCAGATCTATCTCTACGACAACCCGCTGCTGCGCGCGCCGCTCAGCAAAGACCACATCAAGCCGCGGCTGCTCGGCCACTGGGGCACGACGCCCGGGCTCAATTTCCTCTACGCGCATCTCAACCGGGTCATCAAGGCGCTCGACTTGAACGTGCTGTTCGTGACCGGGCCCGGCCATGGCGGGCCGGCGCTGGTCGCCAACGCCTACCTCGAAGGCAGGTATAGCGAGGTCTATCCCTCCGTGTCGTCGGACGAGGCCGGCATGAAGCGCCTGTTCGAGCAGTTCTCGTTTCCCGGGGGCATTCCGAGCCATGTCGCGCCCGAGACGCCAGGCTCGATCCACGAGGGCGGCGAACTCGGCTATGCGCTGTCGCACGCTTTCGGCGCGGCCTTCGACAACCCGGATCTCATCGTCGCCTGCGTGGTCGGCGACGGCGAAGCGGAGACGGGACCTGCGGCGACGGGCTGGCACTCCAACAAGTTCCTCGACCCCAAGACCGATGGCGCCGTGCTGCCGATCCTGCATCTGAACGGCTACAAGATCGCCAATCCGACGGTGCTCGCGCGCATCGGCGCCGATGAACTCGACCATCTGATGCGCGGCTACGGCTATGCGCCGCGCTATGTCGAGGGTCACGAGCCGATGACCATGCACGCGTCGATGGCCGAAGCGCTGGAGGGCGCGATCGCCGACATCCGCGCGATCCAGAAGGCCGCGCGCGCCGGCGAGGCTTCCGGGCGCCCGATCTGGCCGATGATCGTGCTGCGCTCGCCCAAAGGCTGGACCTGCCCGAAGACGATCGACGGCAAGCGCACCGAGGATTACTGGCGCGCCCATCAGGTGCCGATGGGCGAGATGCACGAAAACCCGGAGCACGTGCTGATCCTCGAACAATGGATGAAGAGCTATCGGCCCGAGGAGCTATTCGACGCCGACGGGCGGCTCGATCGCGAGATCGCCGACTTGGCGCCGACAGGCGAACGGCGCATGAGCGCCAACCCGCACGCCAACGGCGGCGCGCTGTTGCGCGACCTGAGGCTTCCCGACTTCCGCGACTTCGCCATCGCGACGCCGTCGCCGGGCGCGGCGACAGCCGAGGCGACGCGCGAGATGGGCCGCTTTCTCGCCGAGGCGATGCGGCTCAATCTCTCGAGCCGCAACTTGCGCCTGTTCAGCCCGGACGAGAACAACTCCAACCGCTGGCAGGACGTGCTCGGCGTGACCAACCGCGCCTGGGTGGCGGAGACCTTTGCCTACGACGACCACCTGTCGCCCGATGGGCGCGTCATGGAAATGCTGAGCGAGCACCAGTGCCAGGGCTGGCTCGAAGGTTATCTGCTGACCGGCCGGCACGGATTCTTTTCCTGCTACGAGGCGTTCATCCATATCATCGATTCCATGTTCAACCAGCACGCCAAGTGGCTCAAGGTGTGCAACGGCATCGAGTGGCGCCGGCCGATCGCCTCGCTCAACTACCTGCTGTCGAGCCATGTCTGGCGCCAGGACCACAACGGCTTCAGCCATCAGGATCCCGGCTTCATCGACCACGTCGTCAACAAGAAGGCGGAGGTGGTGCGCGTCTACCTGCCGCCGGACGCCAATTGCCTGCTGTCGGTCACCGACCACTGCCTGAGGAGCCGCAATTACGTCAACGTGATCGTCGCCGGCAAGCAGCCGGCGCCGGTCTGGCTGACGATGGACGAGGCGATCAGGCATTGCACGGCCGGGCTCGGCATCTGGGAATGGGCGAGCAGCGACCGTGGCCACGAGCCCGACGTCGTGATGGCCTGTTGCGGCGACGTGCCGACGTTGGAAACGCTGGCCGCCGTCGAGCTGCTCGGCCGGCATATGCCCGAAATCAAGGTCCGGGTCGTCAACATCGTCGACCTGATGAAGCTGCAACCGTCGAGCGAGCATCCGCACGGGCTCTCCGACCGCGACTTCGACGCGCTGTTCACCACGGACAAGCCGATCATCTTCGCCTTCCACGGCTACCCCTGGCTCATCCACCGCCTGACCTACCGGCGCAATGGCCACGCCCACCTGCACGTGCGCGGCTACAAGGAGGAGGGGACGACGACGACGCCGTTCGACATGTGCGTGCTCAACGACCTCGACCGGTTCCATCTCGCCAACGACGTCGTCGATCGCGTGCCCGGCCTGGCGACGCGCAGCGCCTACGTCAAGCAGGCGATCCGCGACGCGTTGATCGACCACCGCCAATATATCCGCAAGCACGGCGACGACATGCCGGCGATCAAGAACTGGACCTGGGGCGGAACACGCCCGGCCGCCCGAGCGGGCTCGACCGAGGCCGACAACGTTTGACGGGAAACGAGGACGCCTCGTGCGGCATAGCGGCCGCCCGTGCGGCGCGAGGGCAATGACGACGCCGGACTTCGATCGATTCGTGCGTGCGCTCGCTTTGCTGTCGCTGGCGTTCTATCTGGCGCCGTCGGCCTTCGGCAGCGTTCTGGGCGGACGGCGCAGACGATGGATGCTCAACGCCGCCATCGCCACATTGACGGCCGCGGTCGTCGTGGCCGTCGTGGCGGAGGCGGCTCGCCTGTTCCCGTGATGGAATTGAGGTGGGCCCCATTGGTGGGACCAAGGGCCGTTGGAATTAAGGTGTGAGCTGCCGACCGCGGCGACTAGCGCCGGCTGCGACGCCGCCAACCAGCCGACCTCGCGCAGGGGTCGCGGGTGTGATACAGACGCTCTACCAGCGCCAGGTTTCAATTGACGCCGGCGACGGCGACCAGCTTCGGCTTCGGCCGGAACAGGTTGGGGAACAGCTTGCCGAGGTTCACCACCTTGGGCGCGTCGTTGTGGGCGATATAGGGGCTTTCGGGATTGAGCGTCGCGTAGTTCTGATGATGCGCCTCGGCGGGATAGAAGCCCCTGAAGGCCTCGACGCGCGTGACGATCGGCGCGCCGAACATCTTCGCGGCGTCGAGCTCGGCGATATAGGCCTCGGCGACCCTCTTCTGCTCGCCGCTCTCGTAGAAAATCTCGGAACGATATTGCGTGCCCGAGTCCGGGCCCTGGTAGTTGAGCTCCGTCGGGTTGTGCGCGACCGAGAAATAGATCTGCAGGATGGTCCCGTAGCTGACGACATGCGGATCGAACGTGACCTCCACGGATTCCGCGTGCCCCGTCTCTCCGGTGCTCACCTGCTCGTAAGTGGCGGTATCCCTGTTTCCGCCGGTGTATCCGGACACGGCGTCCTTCACGCCCCTCACGTGCTGAAACACCGCCTGGACGCCCCAGAAACAACCGCCCGCGAGCACGACCTTCTCGACGGCGCGGGTCGAGCCGGCGGCTTCGTCGATCGCGGGCGGCGGGAGCGCCACCGCGGGCTCGGCGGACCGGGCGCCTCCCACGCTGAGCGCGAACGCGCCGAGGGCCGCAGCCGCCAGGGCCGCGCCGCCGAGATTTCCAACGAAGGACTTTGTTTCGAACATGGCTCTGCTCCTGTTGCTCATCGTTGCCGGGTGGAGCGATTTGCGTTCCTTCGGAATCGCAAAGCCGCTCTAGTTTTTTTACATCGCGCGCTTTTGACGAAAAACCGGCAGTCGGACGCCGATCGCAGCCAGCGGGCGCATGACCCGTTCCGCGAATTCCAGCAAAGGCGGGGTAACGCCGAACAGCGCCAGCAATGCAATGGCCGCGTCGCGCCCGAACCGATTGGCCTCGACGGCCCATCGGCCGCCGACCGCGGCCAGCGTGGCGACCGCCGCGAAGGTGATCGACATGCCCAGCAGCAGCGGCAGCCCGCTCTCGACGAACGGCTGATCGGAGCGGGTGAAGACGAAAGCAAGCGCCGGCAGGATGCAGGGGCTCAGGATTGTCAGCGCGCCGCCGAGATAGGCGAGGATGAACAGGCTCATTTCGTTCGCTCAGGTTCGGTCGCGACCGGCGTCAGCCGCTTCAGGCGGACGTCGGCGTGAACTTCAGCGCGAGGCCGTTCATGCAATAGCGAAGACCGGTCGGCGGCGGGCCGTCATTGAAGACGTGTCCGAGATGACCGTCGCATCGGCTGCACGAAACCGCGTTGCGGATCATGCCGAACGACTTGTCTTCCGACTGCTTCACGGCGTTGCCGAGCGGCGCCCAGAAGCTCGGCCAGCCTGTGCCGCTGTCGTACTTGGTCTTGGACGAGAAGTTCGGCAGATCGCACCCGGCGCAGGAGAACACGCCGGCGCGCGTTTCGTGCAGCAGCGGGCTCGTGAACGGCCGCTCCGTGCCCGCTTGCCGTAGGACAGCATATTGGTCCGGCGTCAGCAGCTTGCGCCATTCGGCGTCGCTATGGACGACGATGTCGTTGGCCGCGACCGCCATGCGGGCCGGCCCGAATCCCGCGACCGCGGCGAGCAGCGCGGACGAGCCGTTGGCGAGAAGGTTTCGACGGTTCGGCATGACGCGCCTCTTCTCAATGCCGGCCGAAAGGCTCGGCAATCGTTTCGAGATACGCGGCGACCCGCCATTTTGTTTCAGGACTATCGCGCTTCACGCGAATTTTTTCGAACCCCCGAGCGGCGATCGGGGAGCGTCGGCGTCCACGCCGACAACCGCCTCGAGACGTCGG